>DATFXE010000741.1:0-2135 GCA_035258585.1 Roseiflexaceae bacterium
GGCTCGCTATCCCAGCCCTGGATGAGCCGCGCCTGGTTGGTGGCCGTCTGGCCGTGGCGGATGAGGTAGAGATCGGTTTGCATTGCCACGTATCATATAGTGCGTAGTGGTATTCCGTAATACCTGGAGGATGGCTACGGAATAGGTACTACGCACTGCGCTTCAGTCGAGTAGCTGATCGGCGGCGGAGTACGGGTCGAGCTCGCGCGCGGCGATCCGGTCGACCAGCGCTTCCCAGGCCGTGCCAGTGTAGCGAGCGCGCAGTCGCTCCAGCGCGGCCTCCTGAACGATCAGCTGGAACTCGCGGGCGGCCCGAGCGCGGTCGCGCGCCGCCTGCTGGCCGCTCTCTCCTAGGTGCTCGCGGTGGCGTTCGACCGCGGCGGCGATCTCCGCGACCCCTTCGTCGCGGAGAGCGACGGCCGCCACGATCGGCGGCTCCCAGCCGTCACGCGCGGGGCCACCCAGCTGAAGCATCGTGCGCAGCTGGCGGATCAATGCATCGGCGCCCTCGCGGTCGGCCTTGTTGACCACGAAGATGTCGGCGATCTCCAGGATGCCGGCCTTGATCGCCTGGATATCGTCGCCCATACCGGGCACTTCGATCACCAGCGTGGTCTGCGCCGCGCCGGCGATCTCAACCTCGCTCTGGCCGGCGCCGACGGTTTCGACCAGCACCATATCGAAGCCGGCCGCGTCGAGCAGGTCGATCGCGTCGCCGGTGGCGCGCGCGATACCGCCCAGGCGGCCGCGGCTGGCCATGCTGCGGATGAAGATGCCAGGGTCGCCGCCGAGCGGCTGCATGCGGATCCGATCGCCGAGGATCGCGCCGCCGCTGAACGGCGAAGTCGGGTCCACCGCGATGATTCCGATCGTCTTGCCGGAGCGGCGCCAGTGTAGGGCCAGGCTGTTCACCAGCGTGGATTTGCCTGCGCCCGGCGCGCCGGTAATCCCGACGATATGGGCGCGGCCGGTGGCCGAGTAGACGGCGCTGAGCAACTCGCGCGCTGGCGCGCCGCCGGTCTCGGCGATCGTGATGCCGCGCGCTAGTGCGCGCCGGTTGCCGGAAAGGAGCGATTCAGCCAGTTCCACGATATGCGTTACTCACGGTGGGGCGTAATGCGTGGAACGTTCAAACAGCCTGCCCTGAGCCTGACGAAGGGTTCAAACGTTCAAACGTTTTCACGCTTTGCGGGTGCCTGCGTTCTCTTGAATAAACCGAACGATATCGTGGGTCGACGCGCCGGGCCCATAGACTGCCGCGATGCCGTGCTGCTGCTTGAGGGCTTGCGCGTCGGCATCGGAGATGATCCCGCCGGCCACGACCAGCACATCATCCATGGCCTGCTCTTGCAGCAGCTGGGTGATCTTTGGCAGCAGCGTCATATGTGCGCCGGAGAGAATTGAAAGCCCGATCACATCCACATCCTCTTGAAGCGCCGCCTCGACGATCATGCTGGGCGTCTGCTGGAGGCCGGTGTAGATCACCTCCATGCCGGCGTCGCGCAGCGCCCGAGCGATCACCTTCGCGCCACGATCGTGGCCATCCAGGCCCGGCTTGGCGACCAGCACACGGATTTTTCGCTCCATACTGCGCTCCTTGCCAATTGGCCCAACAGAGATGCTGAAGTATACCATCTAGCGCCGTTTGCCGATGCGGCCAAACAGGCTCGGTCGTTCAGGGGTGATCCCGCTGATGTTTTCAAAGGCATCCTCGCCGGGTCGCAGGTTGGGGCGGGTGGTCAGCCAGGCTTCGCGGGCATCACGCGCGCGTGTGAACAGATCCAGCAGCTGGTCGGAGTCTCCCGCCTCGATCAGATCGCGCGCGTCGAGCAGCCACTGCGCGGTTTCCTCGAGCCAGCGCGACAGCGCCTCGCGGTTGGTCATGCAGATATCGCGATGCATCAGCGGGTCGCCCGAGGCCAGCCGTGAGATATCGCGGAACCCGGTCGCAGCCAGCGGGGCCATCTCTTTCCAGCCAGGGCTGCGGCTAACCAGATCGGTCAGAGCGGTCGAGAGCATGAACGGCAAGTGTGAAATACCCGCGACATAGGCGTCGTGCTCGGCCGCGTCGATATAGTAGACTTTGGCGTGAATCTGGGTGACCATCGTTTCGACCAAATTAATTGCCGATTGGC
>DATFXE010000742.1:0-3035 GCA_035258585.1 Roseiflexaceae bacterium
CAAGGTAAGAAGTGTTCATCATATATTTGTCCGTTGTCCGTTGTCCGTTGTCCGTCGTGTCTTGCAACTGACAACGGACAACGGAATACCTTTGTCCGTTGTCCGTTGTCCGTTGTCCATCGAGTCTTGCAACTGACAACGGACGACGGACGACGGACTCTCATGCCTGGTCCTCAGTATTGTCCTAATTCACCGGTCCGCCGCGACCGCCGCTCGACCAGATCGAAGGCCAGGTAGCCGAGCACGGGCATGGCCAGCGCGAAGGCGGCCAGCACGCCCAGGTCCGGCAAGATGTCGGCCAGGGTCGCGTTGGCCAGCGCGATCGCGCGGATGTCGCGGATGGCGTACGTCAGCGGCATCGCGGCGGCGACGCTCTGCATCCAGCCGGGCAGCACGGCGATCGGGTAGCTGATGCCGCAGAAGATCATAAAGATCCCGCGCACCAGAAAGACCATCGCGTTGGCCTCCTTGAAGCGCAAGACCAGGCTGGCGAAGGCGATCGCAATGCCGTGGATCGTCGGGATCACCAGCAGCAGCACCAGCAGCGCCAGGCCCACATCCCCGCTCGCCACCTGCACGCCGAAGATCAGCCAGAATTCCAGCAGCGAGACGCTCAGAAATAGCAGCGAGATCAGCAGCTTCATCAGCGCGCCGCCCAGTATGAGCGAGACGCGCCAGGTTGGGCAAAGCCAGTTCGATTCCAGCGTGCCATGCATTTGCTCGTTGCGCAGGTACATCCCGGCATCCCAGAGCGTCATGTTCAGCCACATCCACAGCACGCTCCCGACGACGATGAAGCCGACATAGTCAGCGGTGCCGGTCAGGCTGCGAAATGTGTCCAGCGCGGCGCCATCCGGTCCGCCGAGCGCCTTGGCGGTGAAGATATAGCCGAATGGAAAGAGCACCGGCCAGATAAAGAGCGCCAGCACCCAGCTCGGGTAGCGCCGGAAGATCACCCACTCCTTGTGGGCGATCGCCCAGACCGCACGCAGCTCGGAGCCAAACGTTCTTTGAATCGATATCGCCGATTGCATATGAAACTCCCTACCGTACGAGCTAATCCCTGAGCTGCTTGCCGGTCAGCGAGATGAACACATCTTCCAGCGATGGCTCGGCCACCGCCATATGCCGGATGCGGCCCGACCGCGCGCCGATCAGTTCGATCAGGCGTGGCAGCACGCTGCGGCTATCGGCCGTATGAATGGCGAGCGACCAGACCCGCTGGTCGTCGACGTAGCGCGCGATCGCGTGGTCCACCGCCGGCAAGTCGCCCAGCGCATCGGTCAAGGTCGGGTCGAAATCCTCGATCTCCAGCTGCATGACGTCGAGCTGCTTGATCGAGCGTTTCAGGTTGGCTGGCGTGTCGAGCGCGATGATCCGGCCAAGGTCGATAATTCCCACCCGATCGCAGAGCTGGTCGGCCTCTTCCATATAATGAGTAGTCAACAGAATCGTGCGGCCCTCGGCTTTGATCTCGAGGATCAGCTCGCGCAGATTGCGCGCCGATTGCGGGTCGAGCCCGATCGTCGGCTCGTCGAGCAGCAGCACCGGCGGGTTGGCCAGCAGCGCTTTGGCGATCGCGATCCGCTGCTTCATGCCCGAGGAGTAGCCCTCCACATTCTCGTCCGCGCGGTTGGCCAGCCCAAGCCGCTCCAGTAGCTCGGCCACGCGGCGCTTGGCCACAGGTGGCGGCAGGTGGTTCAGCGCGGCGAAGTACTCCAGGTTCTCACGGCCGGTCAACTTCCAGTAGATGCTGCGCTCGCCGGTCAGCACCGCGCCGAGGTTCTGGCGTACCAGGCCGGGCGAGCGCGTCACGTCGTACCCGTTGATCGTCGCCGTGCCGGCAGTCGGCTGGAGCAGTGTGGAGAGCATGCGGATCGTGGTCGTCTTGCCGGCGCCGTTTGGGCCGAGCAGGCCAAAGATCTCGCCCTCGCGAATGCTGAAGCTCACCCGTTCGACCGCGACAGCCTGCTCGCTGATGCGATTGCGCAGCATCAGCCGTGCCAAGCGCGATGCGTCGGGATCGACCTTGCGCTTCACGAACACCTTGCGCAGGTGGCGCACCTCGACGATCGTTCGGGCCTGCGGCGTAGCGCCGTTGGTATGCTCTTGTTCAGCAACAAGCTGATCTGTGCGCGGCGGCAGTTCCACCATTGCCTTGCCGAAATCGCTCATTATCAACCCTTCCTGGCTTTCTCAAGCCATATGTGCAGTTTGACAGCCGCGCCGCATCAGTAGACGAACGGGATGATTTTCCAGCTGCGCTGTCGGTAATCCTGGTACGCAGATCCGAAATTCTGCGCCAGCATCGCTTCTTCCGCTCGCACACGATAGAGATACGCGCTGCCGGTAGCGATTGCAATCACGGTCGTCACCAGCCCGTTCATGGTGGCTAATCCGGCCCCAAGCCAGAGCAGCAGGCTTCCGCTGTAGCCGGGATGCCGCAGCAGGCGATATGGCCCGCGCTCGATCAGCTGCTGGTCCTCTGTTACCCGCAGTGTGCGAGTATGAAATGCGCCTAGCGTCGCATTGGCCCACGCACGCAAGCCGATCCCGCTCACCATAAGGCCAAGGCCTAACCACCCGGCTGCTGGGGAGATGCTGGTTCGCCCGCGCCGGATCAGGTTCAGGCCTGGAGCGAGTAGCATGCTCAGCAGCGAGATCAGCAAGGCGCCGCCCACCACGCGCGTGCTCTCGCGATCGAACGCGCTGGTTTCGAGGCTTTGTGCCAGCTGGCCCTTGCGCAAGCGCCGCTCAAGCGTGAAAAATACGCCGAGCAGGAGATAGGCCAGGCCAGTCGTGACGATGCGGCTTTTGCGCATATGTTGCTCCACGTTCGATCTGCAACGGGCGGCTTGGGAGGAAGGCTGGCTCGTTCTCCAAATACTCCTACGCCAGCGTCAAATGGCCGCCGACGGTCAGGCGCAGGTGCGCCGCCCCGCTGCCATAGACGATCGTGCGCATCCCCGGCCCGCCGACGCCGCGCCCGGAGATCCCGCCACCGACGATCGCCTCGATCGTCAGATCGGCCTGCG
>DATFXE010000743.1:0-5588 GCA_035258585.1 Roseiflexaceae bacterium
TGGCTATATGGGAACCGGTAGTATCTCGATTGTACTGGCAGGGGTCGTGCTGTCATTGATACCTGTGCTGGCGATCTTCCTTGCCGGCCAGCGCTACCTGATCGAAGGGATCACAATGGGTGGGGTGAAGGGATAGGAGGAAAGAAGAGCACCATGGCGCATCCCACCGACACGACAACTCGCAATCAGCGCGCAGAACGGGAGAAACTGGCCCAGGACCTCCATCGCCCTCACTATCACTACCTACCGCCAGCGAACTGGTTGAACGACCCGAACGGGCTGATCCACTGGAACGGCCAGTATCATATGTTCTACCAGTACAATCCGCATGAGCCATTCCACGCCAATATCCACTGGGGCCACGCCGTCAGCGCCGACCTGCTCCACTGGAGCGACCTGCCGATCGCCCTGACGCCGACGCCGGGGTCGCCCGATGCCGAGGGCTGCTATTCCGGCTGCGCGGTCGATCACAATGGTGTACCGACATTGATCTACAGTGGTCACAACCGCGCGAATCCCGGCGCGTTTCAGCTGCCATGCCTGGCGACGAGCGACGACGAGCTGCTGAGCTGGACGAAGTATACCCATAATCCGATCATCTCGGGGCCACCGCAGAATCTGGATGTGATCGGCTTCCGCGATCATTGCGTCTGGAAAGAGGGCGATACCTGGTACCAGATCATCGGCAGCGGTATCAACGGCGTCGGCGGGACAGTGCTGCTCTACAGGTCGCCGGATCTGATCCACTGGGAATATGTCCACCCGATCTGCGTCGGCGATCTGACACAGACCGAACCGCTCTGGACCGGCTCGATGTGGGAGTGCCCCGACCTCTTCGCGCTCGGGGATAAGCACGTGCTGGTCGTGTCGGTGTGGGATAAGCATCAGACGCACTACGCGATCTCTTTCATCGGCACCTACGCTGACCACCTATTTTCGCCGCAGCCGCCGCGCAAGCTCGACTTCGGCGCGAGTTTCTACGCGCCCCAGTCGCTGCGCGACGCGGCCGGACGGCGAATCATGTTCGGCTGGCTGCGCGAGGAGCGCGACACCCAGGCGCAGCGCGCGGCCGGCTGGTCGGGCGTGATGTCGCTGCCGCGCATTCTCTCGATCACCGCCGACGGCGCGCTGGGCATGCGCCCGGCCCCCGAGCTGGCGAGGCTGCGCGGCCAGCACGTCGGCGCGCGCGATATCGACCTATCCGCAGCAGCGCATATCCTCTCCGGCGTGCGGGGCGACGCGCTCGAGATCGTCGTGGAGCTCGAACTGGGGGCGGCGGGCGAAGTCGAGCTGGCGCTGCTGCGCTCGCCCAACGGCGCCGAGCGGACCAGCCTGCGCTACAGCCGCGCCGACGGCCAGCTGATCCTCGACACATCGCGGTCGAGCCTGAGCGAAACGACGCACCGCAGTCAGCACAGCGGCCCGCTCGCGCTGGCGCCTCACCAGGCGCTGCGGCTGCATGTCTTCCTGGACCGCTCGGTGGTTGAGGTGTTCGCCAACGACTGCGCGTGCGTTACCGGGCGGGTCTACCCCACCCGCGCCGACAGCCTGGAACTTGGCCTGTTCGCGCTAAGGGGCAGCGCGAGCGTGAAGGCGCTGGACATCTGGGAGATGGGCTCAATTTGGGCCAGCAGCACGTAGCGATCCAAGTGGCCCAAGGTCCGTGCGACCTCACGGCTCTCCGCGACCGCATGGGCAACCGCTCCATTAGTCGTGAGAGGGCGTAGCGCACGGAGCCGGCGCAGGATCGCGGTCGGGGCCGCTGCGCACACCTGCGGGCCGCCGGCAGCGCAACAGGCTACACTGGGTATATGCTTGGCGCGCAGCACAGCCATCGACATGCCAGCCGGCCAGTAGGCGCCTTCACACATGCTATCCAGGTTGATAAGGGTGACGCTACCCCGCCACAGCCGACCACTCATCGTAGCGGGTATTGAGCATCTCCTGCACGTCGGTGTACTGCATCTCAAGCGACTTGACGCGTTTGCCGTCGGCCTGGGCGCTGGCGGCGGTCATCTCCTCGGCCAACTGCTTCATCTCGGCCTCGAGCATGGCGATCTCCTCCTCCAGCGCGGCCAGCTTGCGCTGGCGCCGGCGCTCTTCCTTGCTGGAGGCTTGAGGCTGGGGGCTGGAGGCTGGGGAGCTGCCGTTGCCATTGGCAGTTGCAGTCACCTTCCCACTACTATTCATCGGCGGTTCGGATTTGGCCTTCACCTGCTCCCTGGCCTTGGGTCCTTGGTCCCTGGTCCTTGATCCTCGGTCCCTCGCCTCTGGTCGTCGGTCGCCTGCCCTGAGCGACGGCGAAGGGTCAGCCACCGGCGTGCGATCCCTGGCCTCACGGAAGGCCGCGTACTCGCTGTAGGTACCGTCGAAGGCGTCGATCGAGCCATTCTCGACCATCCAGATCGTATCGGCCACGGCGTCGATGAAGTAGCGATCGTGCGATACGAACAGGATCGTGCCGTTGTACTCATTCAGCACCACCTCGAGCGCCTCGCGCGCCCCAATGTCGAGGTGGTTGGTCGGCTCGTCGAGAATGAGCAGATTGCCGCCCATCAGCGTCAGCTGGGCCAGCGCCACACGGCTGCGCTCGCCGCCGGATAAGTCGCCAACGCGCTTGTACACGTCGTCGCCGCTGAACAGAAAGCGCCCCAGCAGCGTGCGCGCCTCGGTCTCCTTGATCAGCGGCTTAATGCGCCTGATTTCCTCCAGCACGGTCGCGTCCATCTGCAGCCCTTCGTGGGCCTGCGCATAGTAGTTGACCGTCACCCTATGGCCCAGCCGCGCCTGTCCGCTCAGCGGCGGCACCTCACCAACCAGCGTCCGCAGCAGGGTGGTCTTGCCGCTACCGTTAGGCCCCATCAGCGCCACCCGCTGGCCGCGGAAGACCTCCAGGTTGGGGCATGTGATCAGCGTGACAGCTGCGCCGGGAGCGGGCGAGTGGGCGAGTGGGCGAGTGGGCGAATCCTCTGCATCGCCCCGTCGCCCCATCGCCCCATCGCCCCATCGCCCATCAGTTGAGACATAGCCGACCACCAGCTTCTCCAGCTTGAGCGCCAGATCGCCGCCGCGCACCTGCGTGCCGAGGTTCATGGCGATCTTCTTCTGCTGCTGCGGCGCGTCGATCCGGTTGTCGATCCACTGGTTGTTGGCGCCCTGGTAGCCATACTTCAGGCGATTGAGGATCTTCTCGCGGCCACGAGCCTCCTTGGTGCGCTGGCCGGCCTTGAAGCGCCGGATGAACTCCTCGGTCTTGGCGATATACTCTTGCTGCGCCTGGTACTGCTTGAGCTGTAGCTCCAGCCGCTCGGCCTTCAATTCCAGGTACCTATTGTAAGGGGCCGGGTAATCGCCATCCAGCTTTCCGTTGGCGATCTCAAGCGTGCGGTTGGTGACCTTGTCGAGAAAGTAGCGGTCGTGCGAGATCACGATCAGCGTGCCTTCCCAATCCTTCAGGAAACGCTCCAGCCACTCCAGTGCCGCCAGGTCGAGGTGGTTGGTGGGCTCGTCGAGCAGCAGCAAGTCAGGGTCGGAAAGCAGCGCGGATGCCAGGGCCGCGCGCGTCTTCTGGCCGCCGCTGAACTGGGCGACCGGCTGATCGTATTGTGCCTCCACGAAACCAAGGCCGTGCAGCGTGCGGTCGATCCGGTGCTCGATATCGTAGCCGCCGGCGTGCTCGAAGCGGTGGGTCAGCTCGCCATAGCGCTCCATGCGCTGCTCCCAATCGGGCGCGGCGGTGTCGGCCAGCGCGTGCTCCAGCGCGCTGATCTCCTGCTGCATGGCGTGCAGATGCTCGAGTGCGGCGTGCATCTCCTGCATCAGCGTACGCTGGCCGCTGAACTGGGCCTCCTGGGCCAAATACGCCAGCGTGCGGCCGCGCGCCAGGTAAACGCCGCCGCTCGTCGGGTCCTCGACGCCGGCGATGATCTTCATGAGGGTGCTCTTGCCCGCGCCATTGACACCTACCAGCGCGACCTTATCGCCTTTCGCCGCCTGGAAGCTGATGCCGCCGAAGATAAACTCAGCGCCGTAATATTTTGTCAGCCCGCCGACATTCAGCACGGACATAGCAGTTCTCCTGAATACAAAAAGGCCGTGGAGCAGAAGCCTGCGCCCACGGCCGAATGGTCTCGCTTGATTCTGATCTCACATGATCGTCTGGAAAAAGGGCGCACGAATCCTATCTGTTGCTAACGGACCCCAATTGCAAGAACAGCAACACGATAGAACACGGCGAAAACCTCCAGCACAAATGACCTCTACACCGCGTAAGGATACCACGCGGCGCGGCGACTGTCAATCCGACCAAAGGTTGAGCGAGCGCAGCCCAATCTGCAATTGACTCCCCGCCCACTCCCATGCTACAATACGCCTGTTGCGCCGGTGTAGCTCAGCTGGCAGAGCAGCTGTTTTGTAAACAGCAGGTCGTCGGTTCGATCCCGACCACCGGCTCCAGCAGTAGGACGGGGTAGTGCAAATGCGCTGCTCCGTTTCTTTTTGACCAGCGGACGGTATCGCGGACGGTATTTTTCATTTTTCGTCGCCTCCCACCTGTCGCAGCCGCCGTGAGACGGACGAAACTGCATCGCGTTTGTCGTCGTCATAGGCGTGCGCGTAAATCTTCTCTGTCACTCCGACCGATGAATGCCCCAGAATCTTGCTGACGGTGGTCATCGTCTTGCCGGCCTGGAGCATGAGCGAGCCGGCGGTGTGGCGAAGCTCATGCACCGTCACTTTGCCGATGCCGGCCTTGTTCGCATCGCGCTGTAGATCATCGATCAGGTTGCGCGGGCTGAACGGCGTCCCCACGCTGGTCGGGAACACCAGATTATGCTCTTGCCACTCATCCCCACGTCGCAGCTTCTCTTCCATCTGGCGTACGCGATGCGCGCGCAGTTCGGCCAGATAGTCATCGTCGACCGGGATGCGCCGGCGCTTGCGGTTTTTCAGTGGCATGCGCTCCCAGCGCTTTTCCTCCCGCAACCATTTGAGCTGCGAGGTCAGGTTGATCTCTTTGCGCTGCCAGTCGATCATGTCCCACATCAGGCCGATCAACTCACTCTCACGCATACCCGTGGCGATGAAGGTTTTGAACATCATGGAAAGCCGCAGGTTGGTCGCGAACTCGATCAGCAGGTTGGATTCTTCCATGGTCAGCGCGCGACGCTCGACCTGTTCGACGCGCGGCAGCTTGAGTGTTTTAGGCGGCAGCCAGTCGATCCGCTTGTCCTCAAAAGCTACCAGGAGCGCGACACGAATGCGATCGTAGGCACGTCGGATGGTATTGCCGCTCAGCCGCTTCTTGGTGCGCAGGCTCTTGACCTTCGCGATGCCAGCGACCCAGGCGCGCAGATCGGCTGGGAGCATATCGGCCACATGAATCTCGGCGATCGGCTGAGAGAGTACATACAGCCGCGTATGCTGGCGATAGGTTTCATACGTCGTCGGCCCCAAGTCAGGCGTAGCCTCGATGCACTGCATGACCAGCTCGCCAAAGAGATCGGCGCGCTCGTAGACCCTGATGCCCTGCTTGAGCTGGGCTAACTTCTGGGCGAGCTCTGTATCGCCGGTCTGTTTATCCTTGACAC
>DATFXE010000744.1:0-5038 GCA_035258585.1 Roseiflexaceae bacterium
GCCTCAGCATGCCCACGCCGCTATTTCGCGCATAAGCACATACCACAGCATGACCGCCGCGTACTCATATGACGTTTGGCATGGCCCAGGAGTTCCGCTTTGGCTCACTACGGCGACACCCAGAGGGTACCCAGCCGCCGTCGTGAGCCAAAAAAGCTTCTAGGAGGGCTTGCAGCCCTCCAAACCTCCATGCAAGCGCCGACTGCGTAACTCCGATAAATGACACAAATTAGCGGTGGGGGTTCGGGGGCGGTGCAACCGCCCCCGAGATCTCCCTTTTTTGGCCGGTCTCGGCTACATCAGTGGCCGAGACCGGCCAAAAAGAGACGATTTCGGAGGGACCGGGTGCCCTCTGGGTGTCCCTCCAAACCTTCCCGCAATGGACGACCACGTAAGTCCTGTAAATGATAAACGTAGTACTTGGCACGAATTGCGGCGTCGAACGCAAAATCTTTCGCGGTCGGAAGGCGAAGGAACGTCGGTCGTTAGGCCATTGCCGGGCAATTATAGCATACAGCTGCGTCTCAGCCCGATATCAGCCGTTTTTGTCTTGCATCTTCGTTTTGGCATGGTAGAATGCGGGGCTGAAGGTTAACGACCACAAAGGAACAATGACCTACGACCCGAACAACCGGCGCTTTCGCCGCTCGCTAACTGGCCGGCAGCTGCTTCGCCGCCGCCCGCCGCCGGCTGTTATCCGTGGCGCCGCTCCGCCGCCCCGCAGTCGCGCCGCTCGCTGGCTGGCGCGCGCTGCGCTGGCGCTGGCGCTGCTGGGCACACTGGTGCTGCTGGCCGGCCTCGCCGCCGCCTACACCGCCTATGCGCAGCTGGCCGATTCGCTGAAGGGCCGGCTCGATTCCCTCTCGAAACACGATACGTTCCAGACCACTCGGATCTTCGATCGCCACGGCGTGCTGCTGTACGAGTTCTTTGGCGCCGGCAAGCGAACCAATGTCACGCTCGACCAGGTCGCGCCCAAGCTCATTCAGGCCACGATCGCGATCGAGGACAAAACCTTCTATCAGAACTCCGGTGTCGATTACGAGGGCATTCTCAAGGCATTCCTGCGCGCCGCAAATGCCGGCGAGGCCCAGGGCGGCGCATCCACGATCACCCAGCAGTTCATCAAGCTGGCCGTGCTCTCGGATGAGGAGCGCGCGCCCGACAAAGTCTACCAGCGCAAGCTGACTGAGATCGTGCTGGCGCAGGAGCTTTCGCGCCAATATAACAAGAACGAGATTCTCAATTTCTACTTGAACGAGATCTACTATGGCAACCTTGCCTATGGGATCGAGGCGGCCGCGAACGTCTATTTCGACACTCACGCGAAGAATTTGACGCTGGCCCAGGCTTCGCTGCTGGCTGGCCTGCCGCAGCAGCCCAATGTCTACGACCCGATCAACTACCTGGATGGCGGAGTGCTGAAGGGCATCGAGCTGCGCAACGGCTGGCTGGCGGCCGATTATCGCTTCCCAAGTGGAACCCCGCCGCCCAAGATTCGCCAGGCCGCCGTGCTGACCCAGATGGTCGAGGAGGGCTTCGTCACCGAGAAAGAGGCCCGCGCCGCCGCGGCCGAGGACCTGCGCTTCTCCGGCCAGGTGGTGCCGCTCAACGCGCCGCACTTTGTGTTCTACGTGCGCCGGCTGCTGGAGCAAAATGAAGAGTATGGCCCGCAGTTCGCCAACCGCGGCCTCTCGATCTACACCACGCTGGACCTGGACATGCAAAATATGGTTCAGGAGAAGGCCCGCGAGCGCATCCAGGAGCTGGAGGAGCGCAACATCCACAACGCCGCGGTGGTGGTGATGCAGCCCAACACTGGCCAGATCCTGGCGATGGTCGGCAGCATCGACTACAACTCGACCATCCCAACCAGGACCAAAGGCGAGAAGGGCAACGTCCTCGACGGCCAGGTCAACGTCACCACCCGCGAGCGCCAGCCCGGCTCGGCTCTCAAGCCTTTCACCTATCTCTCGGCGATGGAGCAGGGCATGACCCCCGCCACGGTGCTCTGGGATGTGCCGACTGAGTTCCCGCCGTTTGGCCCAAATTCATACAAGCCGGTGAACTACAACGGCAAGTGGAATGGGCCGCTGCGCATCCGCACAGCGCTGGCGAACTCGCTGAATATGCCGGCGATCAAGGCGCTCAAGTTCGCCGGCGTGGATCACACGATCGATCTGCTGCATCGCGCCGGGATCAAGGGCCTGCAGAACGGCGCGGGCTACTACGGTCTGGCGCTCACGCTCGGCAGCGGTGAGGTCACGCCGCTCGATCTGACCACCGCCTACAACACCTTGGCTAGCGCTGGCACCTCCTACCCGCCAATGGCGATCCTGAAGATCGTCGACAGCCAGGGCAAGACAACGACATTCTCGCCCGATCCGCATCCGAAGGTGATCAACCCCGATTATGTCGCGATCATCTCGAATATCCTCAGCGACGACGATGCTCGCGCGCCGATCTGGGGCCTGAACAGCAAGCTCAAGCTCTCGCGGCCCGCCGCCGTCAAGACCGGTACATCCAACGACTGGCGCGATGCCTGGACCGTCGGCTACACGCCGTATGTCACCGTGGGCGTCTGGAGCGGCAACAACAACAACGAGGTCACAGCCAAGGTCGAAAGCCTGACCGGCGGCGGTGTGATCTGGCACAATATCATGGAGGAGCTGTTCAAAAATCCTAAATTTCAGCAGGTGCTGGCCGAGCCATATGCCGGCCGGCTGCCGCTGGACTTCACCCTGCCGGCCGACCTGGTGCGCAAGCCGATCTGTGCGCTGCCGGGCCCGTTCAACAAGTACAAAGACGAACTATTCGCTCCAGATATGCTGAAGCGCACAGGAATGCTCACGCCCACCGCCGCGCTGGCATCCTCTGATGCGAATGGTGCCACGGCCACCAGCACCCCAGCTCAGTCGATTAACGGTTGTGATAGCTATACCGATCTGACGGTCGCACAGCTTGGCGACACAGTGGCGGCAGCGCCTGACAATCAGGAGCAGCAGCCGGGGCTAAACCCGGCCAACTACTGCAAGCCGGTCGATGGCGTGGCGGTCCCCGACGGCATGTTGACGACGATCAAGGTTATGAAGCTTCCGCCGGCCGACCCCGACGAGAAGGTCGAATATCGCTGGTCCGGCGGCGGCGCGATTTCGGCCGACCAGATCCCCGACTGCAGCGACGCCATGATCGCCGCCGTCGCACCGCCCGGCTCGGTGCGCATGCCGGATCTGCGCCGTTTTGGCGAGAACCAGGCCAAGGAGAAGCTGGCCGCGCTGGGCGTGACCAATATCTATGTCGACTATCAAGATCGCTCGCGCATCCCGGATATCTACGACCAGTACGTGCCGTACGCGGTTGTCAGCACGCTGCCTGCGCCCGGCGATTGGATCCGGCCCGATACCACGGTGGTGCTGGGCGTCCGCGCGCCCGACCCTGGCCCGCCCGCGCCGGGGGTGCCGACGCCAGTGGTGCCGTAGTCTCGGGCGCCAGTGGATATAACGGATGCGAAACAGATACAGCGGAGGCGCATGCCTCCGCTGTTTTGTTACACATCGGCTCGGCGCGCTGGCCAAGGCCACCCGCCGACATGCCCGCAAACGAGGCACATCCGTAGGTGGACCCGGCGATCGCCCAGCTTGATACACTCCTCGCATACGTGTGTATCGGTCTGCGTGATCGCGATCTGGTCAAGGTGCACACAGCCGTCGGGCGCCGCCACTTCGGTCTGGGTCAGCACGTTGATAGTGGGCGTTGTGGCCGGCCCAGTCGGGTACGTCGAGAAGTAGGCTCCTGGTGCGCGGTGTTTCCTCAACGATGGCCACCACACGACCGAGCTGCCACTCTAGTCGCCCTGGTAGCGCTGTTCTTTCCATGGATCACCATAGTTGTGATAGCCCAGCGATTCCCAGAAGCCGGGCTGGTCTTCCTCGACGATGCGCAGGCCGCGCAGCCACTTGGCGCTCTTCCAGAAGTACAGGTGTGGAATGAGCAGGCGCAGAGGCCCGCCGTGCTCGAGTGGCAGCGGCAATCCGTCGTAGGTGTCCACGACCCAGGCTTTGTGGCCCATCACGTCGGCCAGCGGCAGGTTGGTAATATAACCCCCATCGCAGAAGGCCAGCAGGTACTGCGCCTGTGGCTTGGCCGCGCCCAGGATCGTGTCGAGCGAGAAGCCCGACCACTTGGTATCGAACTTCGACCACTTGGTGACGCAGTGAATGTCGACGGTGACCTGTTCGCGCGGCAGCTTTTGGAACTCATCCCAGGTCCAGCGCTGCGGCGTCTCGACCGCGCCGACCACCGTGAAATCCCACTTGTCTTTGGGCGTGTAGGGTGTCGGCCCGGCCGAGAGCACCGGAAAGCCGTCGGTGAGATACTGCCCCGGCGGCAGGCGCCCTTCGACCTCCACCTCGCGACGCCGCCCAAGAAACCCACGTGAGAAAAAGCCCTTTGCCATACCAGTTCCTTTCGTATTTACCGACCAGTATCATCGCTCCTTCCTTCCAGCCCGCAATGTCAATCACTACCTCGCCGCGCACCTACCGTTGAGCAACTGCTGTACGGCGTCGCTGCCCGGCTCAATAGTCGGCGTTTGCAAGATCGCCGCGCTCTCGATTCGCCAGCCGAACGTGTCGAACGGCGGCACATTGGCGCGGCGCAGCCTATACGTACCACAGAACGACGGCCGGCTCCCGTCGCGAAGGCGGCGTGCAAGAACGGTGTGGAGATCAGCGCAAGCTGCAGCAGGACGGCGAGAGCTGAATGGCTAGAGGGCGCCCGTCGTTTGGCGGCCGATGGTGTCGCGCATGCCGCGCAGTCGGAAGGCAAGCACAAGCATCAGGATGCCGAAGATCAGCGCGTAGGCTCCCAGCAGCCAGACGATCGCGATCTCGCCCGCACCGGGCTGCGCGATCAGCAGAATGCCGAAGATGATCGAGACGACGCCGGAGAGAATCATCAACCACTCGTTCTCGATCACGGTGCGAATGCGCAGAGCGGTGGCGATCTCGAAGATGCCGGTAACGATCGACCAGGCTGC
>DATFXE010000745.1:0-4506 GCA_035258585.1 Roseiflexaceae bacterium
CCACCAGCCTGGAGACCGATATGACCATCACCACCGGCACGGTGGAGCAGGCCGCCGACGCGGCGCGCGACATCCTGGCGCGCGGCATACGCATGCTCAAGATCAAGGTCGGGTCGGGCGATCTGACGCTCGACGTCGAGCGTGTGACGGCGATCGCGGGGGCCGCGCCTGGCGCGCCGCTGATCCTCGACGGCAACGGCGGCTTCAACGCCGACAAGGCCTTGCAGCTGACGGCGACGCTGCTGGAGCACGGCGTACGTGTGGCGCTGCTGGAGCAGCCGGTGCCCACAGACGATTGGGAAGGCATGCGTCAGGTGGCTCAATGGTGCGGCATCCCGATCGCGGCAGACGAGACGGCAGCCGACTCCAGCGCGGTGCTGCGGATCGTGCAGGAGCGTGCGGCCCAAGTAGTCAATATCAAGCTGATGAAGTCCGGCATCGTCGAGGCGCTCGACATCGCCGCGGTCTGCCGTTCTGCCGGGCTGCGGCTGATGATCGGCGGCAATGTCGAGTCGATCCTGGCCATGAGCGCCTCGGCCTGTTTCGCGGCCGGCCAGGGCGGCTTCGCCTATGTCGATCTCGACACGCCGCTACTCATGGCCGAAAACCCGTTCGACGGCGGCATGACCTACCAGGGCGGGCGGATCGAGCTAGGCCACATCCAGGCTGGCCATGGCGTGATGCCAGGAAAGAGCTGAGACAGGAGACACGAGACCAGCAGACAAGTTGATCATCTCCTGTCTCGTGTCTCCCGTCTCGTGTCTCGTGTTTGCCGCGGGCTGTTCCACGGCACGTCGGGCACGCCGGCGCGGGCGTTGGCGGTGCGGGCGAGCACAAACAGGCAATCCGACAGCCGATTGAGATACACCCCGATGTGCTCGCTGAGCCCTGTCTCTTGCCGCGCCAGGGCGACCACCCAGCGCTCGGCGCGCCGGCAGACAGTGCGGGCCAGGTGCAGCTGTGCCGCGGCGAGCGTTCCGCCGGGCAGGATGAACTGTTTCAGCGGCTCCAGCTGCTGCTCCAACGCGTCGATCGATCGCTCCAGGAACATGATCTCCTCTGGCCCAACTCGCGGGATGGTGGCGGCCTCGCTGGGGCTCGCCAGATCGGCGCCGACCACGAACAGCTGATCCTGGATGCGTGCCAGAATCGCGTCCAGTTCGGGTGGCACGCCGCTAGCGCGCGCCACGCCGACCGCGGCGTTGCACTCATCCACCGTGCCGTAGGCCTGCACGCGCGTGGCGTCCTTGGCGACGCGCTGCCCGCCCCACAGCCCGGTATCGCCAGCGTCGCCGGTCTTGGTGTATATTTTCATGATTTCCCTTACCAATTCTCGCTCACTACAGTGGCTCTGCCGCTGTAGTGAGCGAGAAAAAGAAGTAGAGTTACGCGGTTGGGAGGTTTGGATGGCGAAGCCCTCCAAAGAACCCTTTCTTTTTCCACCCACCTGTGGCGGCAAAGCCGCCACAGGTGGGTGGAAAAAGAAGATTCACGGGGCCGCAGGCCCCGCGCCCCCGCTAAAACGCCAACTGCGTAAGTCCTAAGAAGATTTTGGAGGGCTTGCAGCTCTCCAGGCCGCCTGCTTAAGGCGACTGCATAAGTCCTGCTTGTTTTATTCTACCACTGTAGAAGAGCAACGGCGCAAAAGGAAAGGCACAGCGCCATTTGGTGCCGACGACGGTCCGTCGGCGCGAGTGATATAATTGGCGCGCCTTCCGCGGCGGCAATGTCGATCGACGTTTCACAGGAGAAGATGCGTATGCCAGCCGACCCACGTGTACTCAGGACGATCCCGCTCTTTGTAGGTATGGACGACGACGAGCGCTCCGCGATCGCCGCAATTATGGACCAGGTGCAGTTCAAAGCCGGCCAGGTGATCTTTGGCGCCGAGCAGACCGGCGGTACTCTCTATATCATCGAGTCCGGGCAGGTCGAGCTATCGATCGTCGACGACGACGACGAGAAACTGGTGCTGGAACTGCTCGAGTCCGGCGATTTCTTCGGCGAGCTGTCGCTGCTCGACGGCGGCAGCCGCTCGGCGACTGCTATGGCGACCCAGCGCACCGATACGCTGGTGCTGGAGCGGCACGAATTCCTTGACCTGATGCTGCAAAAACCGCATATGGCCCAGGATGTTATGGTGGCGCTGGCCAAGCGCATCCGGCGAACGGACAATCTGCTGCGGCGGCGCGTCAGCCGCGACCCGAACGAGGTGATCGACGAGCAGGAGACGCTCGGTGAGCGCGTGGCCGACGTCGTAGCCAAATTTGGCGGCAGCTGGCGCTTTATCTTCTCCTTTGCAGCCTTTCTGCTGA
Source organism: Roseiflexaceae bacterium (assembly GCA_035258585.1). Classification (GTDB taxonomy): domain Bacteria; phylum Chloroflexota; class Chloroflexia; order Chloroflexales; family Roseiflexaceae; genus DATFXE01. The sequence continues at coordinate 2,316 of DATFXE010000745.1, forward strand.
TCTGGGTGCTGCTCAATAGTTTCGTGCCCTGGCGTTGGGATGAGTACCCATTTATCTTGCTGAATCTATTCCTCTCGATGCTGGCAGCCATCCAGGCGCCGGTTATCATGATGAGCCAGAACCGTCAGGACGCCAAGGACCGCATCCGCAGCGAGCTGGATTATCAGGTGAACCTCAAAGCCGAGCTGGGCGTGACGACGCTGCTGCACAAGGCCGAGCTGATCGTCGATTCGCTCCAGGATATCGAGTCGCGGCTTGTGACAGCCGCGCAGGATGGCAACGCGGCGAAAAAACCGATGTAGCGCATATGCATACACTCAGGAGGGCAGCCGTGGAAGACATTGGCGCGCTCAAATATGTCCCGCTGTTTAGCTTCATGGACGATCAGGAGATCGGCGACATCCGATCGATGATGGTGATGAATACCTACGCGCCAGGCCAGGTGATTATGCGCGAGGGCGAACGAGGAACCCATTTCTATGTGGTGGCGCGCGGCCGCGTGCAGTTTGCGGTTCACGACGCCAGCAGTCACGAGCTGGTTGTCGATGAGGTTGGACAAGGCGGCTTCTTTGGCGAGCTGTCGATGCTCACCGGTGAACCGCGCTCGGTTCGCGTCAAGGCGCTCGAACAGGTGACCACGCTCGCGCTCGAACACGCCGACTTTTTCAGGTTCCTCGAGCAGCATCCTCAGGCCGCGATCGACGTGCTCAGAACGCTTGGGCACCGGCTCCATCGCACCGACTCGCTGCTGCGCCAGAGCGTAAGCCGCAATGTCAACCAGATCGTCGACGAGAAGCTCACACTAGGGCAGCGCATCGCCGACGTAATCGCCGAGTTTAGCGGCAGTATCACGTTTCTGCTGCTCAATGCGATCTTCTTTGCGGCCTGGCTGGGCGGAAACGAGCTACCTGGGTTCTCGTTCGACCCGTTCCCGTTCGGCCTGCTGACGATGATCGTCTCGCTGGAGGCGATCTTTCTCTCGATCTTCGTGCTGGTCAGCCAGAACCGCCAGGCAGCCAAAGATCGCGTGGCCGCGGAGATCGACCACCAGGTCAACACCAAAGCCGAGATCGAGATCGGCCTGCTGCTGCGCCGGGTCGACGACCTAGAGCGCTCTATCCAGCACAACCATCAGGAGCAGTGCGCGCTGATCGCCGGCGCGGCGGCACAACGTAGGATGGTCGCGGGTGATGGCGGACAGGCTTAATACAGCTCTTCAATAGTCTCTAGAAGCAATTCTAGGCGGCCTAACAACTCATATCACAGGTAACGCACCCGGCGCCTTCATCGTCTTTACCTTGAGCCTCTTTTGCGCCCATCGCTTCTGAGCGCCTGCTTTTCGGACAGTGAGACACATGCCTCCAGAGCCGGCGCGGCGCGCTAGAAGCGTATTTTGGAGCCCATTGCAGCAGCAAAGCCACGCCGCCGAGGAACGACCCAATGATCAGGGATGCTCGCTTCAAACCTGCTACTCGTCTGACCGATCAACGTTGGATATTCTGGCGTGTAGGCTGGCTGGCGACAAATGCACTGATTGTGACGCTGTTTATCATCGGCCAGTGGTTTCTGTACCGGGAGCTTCAGCTGCCGTGTAGAGGGATCTGCCAGGACGATCCTTTCTACCTCACGGCCGGCGAGATCGCCGACATGCGGGCGAGCGGCTACGCGCCCAAGCTTTATGCCGGATATCAAGTTGGTCTTTACGTTTTCTTTTTTCTGGTACATGTCATAATTGCGACGTTAATCTTCCGGGCCAGGCCGGAGGATCGCTTGGCGCGCTTCGTGGCATTCGCACTGCTGATCTGGAGCGGAATGTTCCCGAGCGTCCCATACATGCTCTGGGCGGAGGCACCGGCGATCGCATGGCTCCTGACCATCGGCGGCACGGTGGGGGGCCTGTGTTTCTATTTGTTTCTATTTATCTTCCCGAACGGTCAATTCGCGCCGCACTGGATGCGCTGGTTTGCCCTGCCGCTGACGCTGTGGGGAGTGATTGGCTCACTTTTTTCGAGCCCCGTGCTTTCAACCACCTCGCTGGGGGTCATTGAAGAGCGGCTGTGGCCGGTGTTCTTGCAGCTGTTTGTTTTGACTGCGATCGGAACGCAAATATATCGCTACCGGCGGCTGTCGAACGCGGTCGAGCGCCAGCAGTCGCGCTGGGTGCTGTTCGGCATCATCGCCGGATTGAGCT
>DATFXE010000746.1:0-5013 GCA_035258585.1 Roseiflexaceae bacterium
CTCATTAGGTACCTCATCTTCCTGATAAAGCGGAATGAAAATTCCGTTGCTGGTATTATGGAACCTTCATTCCGCTTTGTCAATAGCTGAGGGCTCTTCAGGGCAGAGTTCTAATACAACGCTATTACAGGGCGTGTTTCGATACGTCGCATGCTTGAGAGATGAACGTTACTGAAGATCTGTAGTGGAAAAAACGCCCCCAGCCGAGGCCAGGGGCGCGGTCATGCTAGGTGGTCGCCAGTATCAGGCGGTGCTGGCGCAAGATGGTTGTGTCTATGGTGTGACAGTGAAGCTGGTATGCATACCTTCCTTAAAGTGCTGTGGCAGGTTGCAGATGAGTTGGTAATGGCCGGCCGCCAGCTTGAGGGATAGATCTGCCTTCTCACCCGGCCCCATGTCTCCTTTTTCACCCGGTGAGGTCAACTTATCTTCGTCAATATTGCCGTCTGCGTCCAGCGGAAGCTGATCGGCACTGAGATCGGTCTGGATGACGACGAATTCGTGCTTTTCGGTCGCGGACGAATTCGTGATATGAAAGGTAACATCGCCAGCCGTGGCACTGCTTGGAGCCACCTGAATGCTGGTATCGTTCAAGGTGGCCGTTACGCCGCCCTGACCCCCGCAGCCGGCGAGGAGCAGCAGAGCCAGCACGCCTGCTCCGACCAAAGCGCGCGCTGGCCACATAGTGATAGTCATGGCATACCTCCTCATAAGTACGTGTGCTGCGGTACTGGGTGCAATCATAGCCTATTGGGGCTGCGCCGTGCGTAGCTATACGACCAACTGCCGTTGCCATTCCGCAACCATCGACGCTCTCGCGGGCTTCAAGCCCAGATGGGGTACAGCGTCGCTGCGCAGTTTCATCGAGGCGTCGCGGCAGTACGCCACACCGGAAGAGCTTGCGGCTTGGGAGGCGGCCGGGCGGCCCGAGATTGACCGCGCGATGTGGAAGCGGTGATCGTTGCGGCGTACGACTAGGCCCCGCGCCACGCTGCGGCGGGGGATTGCATGGGGGTTTTGTGATGACCGAGATTGAGCGCGCCCAGGCCGCGATCCGTCGATGTGAGGCGAAGCTCGCAGCGGTGAGCGATGAACTCAGCCGCTATTACTATCGCTGCTGCGTTGCGGGCTGGCGTCGGTGGCTGGCGAAGCTGGAGGCGATGGGGAGGCGGAGCGCCCCCGGAGAGGGGCTGCTGGCGTAGGAGTGAGAGGGGTGAGGGCGGGCGTCCTCCCCACTCACATGCTGCCGACTGTGGTGCTGTCCTGCGTTGGCAGGAGGCGTTCGAGCTTCGTACGATGCACGATGCGGAGTCCGATCGGCTCAGAGAAAGAGATACCGTAGAAGTCACCTAAGGGAAAGATTGCGCGAATGACACCCTGCGTGCCGATGGGTAGTTGCACCAGCGGTGCGATCGTGCGGACCCAATCCCCTAAGTGCAACGACTGCGGTTGCACCATCACGCCTGCCCTCCTCCCATCTGGCGGCGCGCCCGTGCCCGTCCCCAGGATGGCGTCATATCAGTATAGACTCGATGCTGGCAGCTGTCTTGTCGGGACAGTGGGCGGCGCGGTGTCAGAGTATCCCCTGACACAGCAACGCCCCCAGCCGAGGCCAGGGGCGCGGTGGCGTACTATCTAGGCTGGGGGGTGATCTTCGCCTTCTCGGCGCGCTGGCGAAGGTCGAGGCGGCCGGTTGGTGGTATACTTTAGCGAGCAGCCAAGAAACGCGCGAAGGATTCCTAACGCCCCCGGATTGCTCCAGGGGCGTTGTGGCGCGTGGTGTGTGCCGCGCTTACAGAAACACGTAGAACGCGGCCGCCAGAATGCACGCCACAATGATGTAACTCAAGACCAGGCCCACCAGTCCCGGCCCGTCCTTATCGAAGGTATTGCGCAGCATACCTGCTCCTTTTCGCTACTGCGAATGTGCCGATATTCAAACTCATAGACATGACCCCCCACATACGACGGATGTGACAAGGGCCCCGACCCTCAGCAGCCCTCACACGCTTCTTGGTATATATGCGCGATGGCGGTGAGCTAGCCGACGCGCTGCGCGAGCCGCGACTAGAGCGCGCGATCGGCGTGATCTACCGGCCTGAGTCTGAGCGCACCAGCCACTATTTCCATGGCCGCCTGGCCGACCAGTTCGACGCGATGCTGCACTTTGACCGGACGCGAGCGGTCGAGCCGCTTGAGCGCACCGCCGGATGGGAGCAGGGCGAGCCGCCCGAGACCTTCCCAGAAGGGGTATAGCGCATCATTGGCAGCTCCTACTAGTCTGGATCTCCTGCCCCCTAGCGCATTTCCAAGGTGTTTGGGATTGGGGAGTAGCGATTAGGAGATTCAGGCGCCTAATTCCCAATCGCCATTCCCTAATCGCTGCGCCTACAAGCGCACTAGCTCACGATACGAGGTTGGTCCCCATCCGATTTCGTATCGCGATTGGTTGACAGCAGTCGTCGTTTGGGGTATGCTGCCTGCCGTTATTATCAGGACTTACGCGGTCGTCTATTGCTGGGAGGTTTGGAGGGGCACCCAGAGGGTACCCGGCCCTCCAACAAGCTTTTTTCTGGCTCACTACGGCGACACCCAGAGGGTACCCGGCCGCCGTAGTGAGCCAGAAAAAAGAAGATCTTGGGGAGGCGCCCAGAGGGCACCCGGCCTCCCCAAACCCCTCCACTGCGTAAGTCGTGTTATTATCACATGTGGCGGCCGAAACCCTGGCGCCGCCCGCAGCTGAAAATCGCTATGAACCAGCTCCCCATCCCGCCAGAACTGCTCGACGATCTTCACATCGTGGACCAGATCGTCGTCGAGCGCGTGCAGCCGCGCCTGGCGGTGATCAAAGTTGCCGGCCAGCACATTCTGACATCCGGCGGCAAGCGGATTCGCGCCGCGCTCGCATTGCTGACGGCTCAACTCGGCCGCTACGACCTGGATCGCGTGGTCCATTCTGCTGCGGCCGTCGAGTTGATCCACGCCGCCTCGCTGGTTCACGACGATCTCGTGGATGAGGCCGAGCGCCGCCGCGGGACGGTGACGGTGCATACGCGTTGGGATGGCAATGTGGCGCTGATGGTCGGCGATTACCTGTTTGCGCTGGCGGCGGCCGAGATGGCGCTGGCGCCCGACCCGCGGATCATCGAGTACTTCTCGCGCGGCGTGATGACGATCTGCGAGGGCGAGCTCTCGCCGGTGATGGATGTGGCGCCGCTGGAGCTGGCAACCGAGCAGTATCTGTATAAGATCGGCTGCAAGACTGCCGCGCTGTTCGAGGCGGCCTGCAAAGCCGGCATGGTCTGCGGCGGCGGCGCGCAGGATCGGGTCGACGCGATCGGGCGCTTTGGCTACGATCTGGGCCTGGCGTTTCAGATCGTCGACGACGTGCTGGATTACACCGCCGACGACGCCACGCTCGGCAAGCCGGCCGGCAACGATCTGCGCGAGGGCACGATCACGCTGCCGCTGATCTATGCTGTCGACGCCGGCGCGGGGCACGCGCTGGCCGGTCTGCTGGACGCGCGCCCGATCGACGAGGTGCGGATCGCCGCCGCGATCGGCGAGGTGCGGCGGGTCGGCACGACGCGCGCGATGCAAGATGCCCGGCGTTACGCCGAAAGCGCGCTGCTCCACCTCGACTCCTTCCCCGATAGCCCGGCCAAACATGCGCTGAGCCAGATCGCGCAGTTCGTGGTGACGCGCGAGGTCTGATCGGGTTAATGGCGGTGTCACGCTGTGAGCCTTATAAGGACAACAAGAGTGCCATCGTTTAGCATCAGCCAGGATTACGAGCTTGTCACCATCGCGACCGCCGAGATCACGATCGCATTTTCGCGCGACGACGGCGGGCTGCGGGTGTTGCAGCGCGTCGGCGGGCCGAACGTGATCGGCTACGGCGTCGGACGCGCCACGATCGACGTGCGGCTGGACGAGCGCGGCTGGCTGGCCGATCGAATCTTCATTCGCTACCTCAACCACTTTGTCGACGAGCGCGACGATGCGGTCGAACTGGTGATTGTAATTGGCATCGGCCCGCTCAAAGTCTACGATCGCTACCGGATCACCGGCACCTTGATCGCTCGGCGCGTGAGCGTCGAGAACGTGGGCGAGGACGAGGTGCGGTTGCACGGCGTGCGGCTGGCACTGCCCTGGGCGCAGGTCGGCGCGCTCGAGACATGCCGCTTCGACGCCCCCGGCACCAGCGTGCGCCCGCATGTACCACTAGTGGTGGCCGCGGCCCAGCGCCTGGACGTGCTGCCGAGGCGCTTCTTCGCGCCAGGGCTGCGCGGCGGCCGGGCGCTCGAGCGCGCGCCGACTCAGGCGACTGGCCTGCTGGCGCTGCACGACCCCCAGAGCAACGAGGCGCTGCTGTGCTGGTACTACAGCGCGGTCGAGTCGGCGCTGCCGCTCATCGACGGCAACGATCAGGCCGTCACGCTGGCGCATGACATCGCGGCGGCCGACTGGTTGGGCAGCGAGGTGGCGCTGACTGCCGGCACCCAGTACATCTTGCTGCTGCATGAGCCGTGGCCCGCGGCACTGGCCGCGCTGGAGCGAACCTGGTCGCTCTGCGGCCTGCAAGGGGTCGAAGGGCTGGCAGCCTGGGTGCGCGACGCGGCGATCTTCGAAGTCCACGCCGCGCAATTCGGCGGCTTCGCCGGGCTTGCAGCGGCGCTGCCGGAACTGCGCGCCTTGGGTATCAATACACTTTGCCTGCTGCCGATCTGGGCGTTCGACAATCATAGCGGGCTGCTCTGGGATGGCAACTGGAACGCTTCCGGCAACCCGTATGCCATCCGCGATTTCGAGTCGCTCGACCCAACACTTGGTACCGGCGAAGAGATGCGCGCGCTGGTCGAAACGGCCCATCAGCACGATCTGCGGGTGTTGATCGACCTGCCGCTGCTCGGCTGCGCCGACCACGCCCGCCTGGTGGAAGAGCATCCCACATGGTTCTGTTACACCGAGCGCGGCCGGCTGGCGCGCGTCCCGGAACAGGAAGAGTTGGTG
>DATFXE010000747.1:0-10293 GCA_035258585.1 Roseiflexaceae bacterium
GAATTCTGACTCCTGACTCCTGAATTCTCTCGTACTGGAGATATAGATGACAAACACGAGCCTTTCCCAAGTCAATTGGCGCTCCTACGCGCGGGCGGTCCTGGCGATTGCGAAGAAGGACTGCATCCACTTCTTTCGCTACCCGCTCAACGCGCTCTTCCGCGTGATCGAGCCGATCGCCTGGCTCACGCCGGTCTACTTTCTCGGCCGCAGCTTCGCCGGGTCAGGCGGCAACGCCGGCTTCGCGGCCTACACCGGCACCGCCGATTATATGTCGTTCGTGCTGGTGGGCACGGTGCTAGCCAGTTATGTCGCGTCGGTCTTCTGGGGCATGGGCTTCTCGCTCAAGACCGAAATGGACTCGGGCGTGCTGGAGAGCAACTGGCTCACACCCATCCCGCGCCCGCTGATGCTGGTCGGCCAGACGTTGGCAAGCCTGGCGATCACGACGGTGAACAGCGCTGGGATGCTGCTGCTGGCCTGGCTGCTATTCGGCTTCCAGGTGAGCGGCAATCTGCTGGCGGCCGCGCTGACGCTGGCGCCGATGCTCATAGCGCTGTATGGCTTCGGTTTCGCCTTCGCCAGCCTGGTGCTGCTGATGAAGGATGCCAACACGCTGGTGGATGTCTCGAACTACCTGGTTTCGCTGCTGTCGGGCAGCCAGTTCCCGGTCAGCGTGCTGCCGCGGCTGTTGCTGCCGCTCTCACTGGCCATCCCGCTGACGTACGGCTTCGACTCGGTGCGGGGCTACCTGCTGGGCACCACCACACTGCTGCCGCTCCAGTACGAGCTGGCGATTCTGGTGTTGTTTATGTGTGCCATGGTTCCGCTCGGCTATCTGATCTTCAGGCGGGTCGAGCGCCATTGCCGGACGCTGGGCACGCTCAGCCAACACTAGAGCCCTTCGCGCCGGGGTCGGGAGTTGGGGGTTGGGGCCGCTTTCAACTGTTGTGCGTTCTTTCACTCTGCGAGCGAAAAACGAACAACAATAACAAGGAGAAATACCGCTGCGAGTTACCACATTTGGGTACTGGGTAGAGCCAATTCATGTAGGAGCAGTAAGGAGACAAAACATGGACGAGGAACGTGTCAAGATCATGCAGATGCTGGCCGATGGGACGATTACTGCCGACGAAGCCGATCTGCTGCTCGAGGCCTTCGAAGAGGCGCCGGCCGAACCAGCCGCGGCCACCGGCCAGACCCAGCGGATCGCGCCCTGGCGTGAGGCGCCCAGGCAGCCAGTCAGGCCGAGCGCCAACCTCACACTCGACCAGCTGATCGAGCTGCGCATGCACGGCGTCGACCCCGAGTACATCCGCGGGATTCGTGAGGCCGGCCTGACCGACCTATCCTTTGAACAGCTCCGGGACGCAGGCATGCATGGTATCGACCCTGACTTCATTCGCGAGATGCACCAGGCTGGGCTAGGTGATCTCCCGTTCGACCAGCTGATCGAGGCCAGTATTCACGGCGTCCGTCCCGAATTCATCCGCGAGATACGCCAGGCCGGCTTGACTGAGCTGACATTTGATCAGCTGTTGGAGTTGGGCATTCACGGCGTCACAGCCGAATTTATTCGTGAGATGCGCCAGGCCGGGTTAGGCGATCTGTCAATCGACAAACTGGTCGAGCTGCGCATCCACGGCGTCAGCCCGGAATATATTCGCCAGATGCGCGAGTTCGGCGCCTGATATCAGGATTGTAAAGATGCTTGCTGCGTTTGAGTCTCAATGAAGGAGTTTCCAATGTATCCACTACTCACCACCTGTCCCGTCTGCGGCGGCCCGCTGCATGCCGTGCGGCTCTCGTGCGATAATTGCCACAGCAGCCTGGAGGGCGAGTTCACGCTCGGCTGGCTGGGCCGGTTGTCGCGCGAGCAGCTCGAGTTCGTCGAGCTGATGGTCAAGAACCGCGGTAATATTAACGGCGTGGCCAGCGAGCTGAAGATCGCCTACAACACCGCGCGCAGCCGCCTGGACGACATCGTGGCGGCACTGGGCTATTCGGCGTCGCCCGAGGAGAACGGCCGCCCCGACCGCCGGGCCGTGCTGGATCGGCTGGCCGCCAAGGAGATCTCGGTCGAGGACGCGATGAAGCTGCTGCGCGGCTGACCGACCACTGACCACCGCTTCGACTTCGCTCAAGACAGGCGACCACCGACCACTAGTAAGCATCCACCTCGGCTGTCGGTCGTCGGTTGCCTGCCCTGAGCCGCGGCTCCCCTGAGCGCAGTCGAAGGGTCGAAGGGTCGGTCGTCATTGTGGAGGTTGTTATGTCCATGTCAGAAGAGCGTCTACGCATCCTGAAGATGATCGAGAGCGGCCAGGTCAGCGCCGAACAGGGCAGCCAGCTGATCGAGGCACTCGGCGAGCGCCAGGAGCGCGAGCGCCCGCGCGGGCCGACCCAGCCACGCATCCTGCGCGTGCGCGTGACCGACGTGAACACCCGCCGCCAGAAGATCAACGTCACCATCCCGGTCAGCCTGGTCGGGATCGGGCTGAAGCTGGGCGCACGCCTGGCACGGCGGATGGAAAGCGCGAATGCGAATGAGATCATGCGTGCGATCGAGGACGGCTCGACCGGCCGGATCTTCGAGGTGCAAGATCTGGACGAAGGCGAACGTGTCGAGATTTTTGTTGAGTAACAGAATGGAGCGACATATGGCGACACAAACATTCCCCGCCGGCAACGCGCCACGGATTGTGCTGAGCGGCTGCTCGAGCGATCTGGAGATCGAGGTTTGGGACGAGCGCACCATCGAGGTCGAAACCGATGGTGCGGTGCGCCGGCTCAGCCAGGGCGACGAGGCGCTGATGATCGAGGACGCCGATGAGGATCTGCGGCTGCGCGTCCCAGCCGACGCCGAGCTGCTGATCGAGGAAGTTGGCGGCGATCTTTCGGCGCGCGGCTTTCGGGCGCTCAACGCCAGCGATGTCGGCGGCGATGTCGAGGTCGAGGATATCGCCGGGCCGGTGCGGCTGGAGAATGTCGGCGGCGATGTCGAGGTACACACGGCTGAATCGCTGACACTTGCGGGCGCGCCGGGCGGCGATGTCGAGCTACACGGCGTGGGCACTGTGGAGGTCGAGCAGGTCGGCGGCGACTTCCACGCCGTCGACGGGCAGTCGGTGACGGTGAACAATGTGGGCGGCGATTGCGAGATCGTGGCCGCTGAGACGATCCGCTACGGCAACGTCGGCGGCGATGTGCAGATCGAGGGTAACGCCCGCACCGTTGTGGCCGGCGGCAGCGCGGGCGGCGATGTGTCGATCCAGGCGGTAGCCAGCGTGCAGGTCGGCGATGCTGGCGGCGACTGCGAGATTCGCGCGGTCGCGGGCGATCTTAGCCTGGGCAGTGTGGGCGGCGACTGCGAGATTGGCGAGGTCGACGGCGCGGTGCGGCTCGGCAATGTCGGGGGCGATGCCAACGTTCATGCGCAAGGAGCCGGCGTGCAGATCGGCAATATCGGCGGCGATCTGCACCTCTCCTCGGCCTTCCCGCCCGGCAGCTCCACGCGCGTCACCGTCGGCGGCGATGCGGTGATCGAGCTGCCGCATGACGCAAACGTCACCGTGCGCGCGACCGTCGGCGGCGATGTCAGCGGCGAGCGGATCGTCTCGACCGGCGGCGGCATGTTCTCGGCGGTCTACGGGGAGGGCGCGGCGCGGCTGGATATGCTCATCGGCGGCGACCTACGCCTGAGCGGTGGCGGCGCCCCGCGCAGCTCGACCTCGTCATGGTCGAGCTGGGCTGAGTTTGGTCAGGAGATGAGCCGGCTGGGCGAGGAGCTGGGCCGCGAGTTCAGCCAGATGGGCGAGGAGCTGGGCCGCGAGCTGTCGGGAGCGTTTGGTCCGCACGGCAAACACGGCGGCGACAAATGGGCCCGCAAGGTCCAGAAGCAGGTCGAGGAGCGCGTGCGCCGCGCCGAGGCCAACGCGCGCCGCGCCGAGGAGCGCGCCCGCCACGTCGAGGCGCGTGCGCGCCGGGCAGGTGAGTCCGCCGGCCGAGTGCATGTGCGCATCAACGACCGCGAGTGGCGTTTCGACCCCGAGCGGCTGGATCGGCTGAAGCAGCAGGCCGCCGACGCGGCCCGCTCGGGCATCAGCGGTGCGATCGAGGCCATGGAACGCGCCCTGGCCGGCCTGGGCGTGCCGCCGGTGCCACCGGTTCCGCCGGTTGGGCCAGTGCCGCCAGTTGCGCCGGTTCCGCCGCGCGCGCCGGCCACTGGCGCGACGATCAAGATCGAGGTGCCGCCTGCCGATTCCGCCGCGGGCGAGCAGCAATCCACAGCCAGCGCGCCAGCAGAATCGCCACGCAATATCGAGGAGGAGCGCGCCGCCATCCTCCAGATGGTCGCCGAAGGGCGGATCTCACCGGAGGAGGGCGACATGCTGCTGGACGCACTAGGGTAACATTGATTAGAGTCTGACCAAAGCGCGTGGGAACCTTCCAGGAAGGTGGCCAGTGTATGGTACGAAGGCGCCGCCTCCACCTTCCCGGAAGGTTGGACCCACAGATTGTGGTCACACTCAATCGATTAGCTGCCGAAACGCGAACGCCGCCCATTATCTGGGCCGCGCTCGTGCGTTATCGCACGTCTTTGTGCCACTATAGCCTGTGCCACGCAGCCCGGACGGCTACACGCCTATCTTCGGCTTCTGAGAAGGGATTCGCTACTCGCTTGGTACATCATGCGGGACGGACGAATAGGGGCTGGCCGGCAGTTCGACCTGTTCATAGGCCTCGTTCAGATCGAGTACAACCGAGAGCGATGCGATCTGCAAGCTAGTGTCTGCACCAACCGCCTCGGTCAAGAGCCACTCGTTATCGGCATGACGCGCGTAGCATTCTATACGTTGCTGGTCTTGCGCAATCAGAATATATTCCTGGAGCGACGCAATGCTGCGATAGTTCTGGAACTTCAGACCGCGATCGTAGCGTTCCGTGGAGGGTGAAAGAATCTCGATAACAATGGTTGGATTGATCAGCGTGTCGCGCTTGGTCGGATCAGTAAATTCGGGCGGGCCACAGACGACCGTTATACCAGGGTAGGTATTTAGGCCGGTCTGCACGACTTTGAGCCGCATGTCGCTGGGGTAGATGCGGCAGGATCGCCCGCGAAGCTGACCATGCAGCATTGCCATGACATTGCTGGCGATCAGATTGTGCTGCTCGCTCGCGCCAGTCATCGCAAAGATCTCGCCTGCGAAGTATTCGTGCTTGCTGGCGCTGCCACGCTCAAGCTCGAGGTATTCGGACTCGCTGATGTACGGCTTCGGCTGCGCGATCATGCCCATATCCTTATGCGGTGGACCAAGCGTGTAGACGTCGACATGATAGCAGGTTGCACAGGGGAGGGCAAACATGGGGAATCAAAAAGCGCCAGAGCGGCACTGCCGCCCCCGCGCTCTCCCGCTTACCCGCGCTCAAATCAGTTCCGCGGCTCGACCTGCGCGATGTACCAGCTGCCGCCCTGCTTGGTCAGCGTGACAAGGTGAGTGAACGACTCGTAGGTGTCGTCCGAGAACGAGTAGGTCGTGCGGCCGCGATCCATCTTCTCAGGGCGGACCTTACCGCTCACCAGGAAGTGGGCGATCGTGCCGCTGTTGTCCTGCTGTGTGATCGTGTCGGCCGTGAAGCCAAGCTCGTCGGGGCAGAGCGTGCCCTCGCCGTCGAACTCGTTGCAGAAATCCTTACGGTCCAGCGTGCCGAAGGCGTATTTCAAATGCTGGCCAGTGCTGCGCTCCTTGGTGTCCAGATAATCCTTGTTGCTATCTAGAAACGCACTAAAGCTGCTGAAGCGCGCGTCGCTGTAGAACCAGCTGACGGTCTGCTGCGCGTCACCACGGGCGGCATTACGCTGCACGCTGGTGACCGCCCAGCCGACGGCCATGATCACCAGGACGACCGCGCCGATCGCTAGGCGCAGCCCAAACGCACGGATAAGTCGCATTGCGTGCCTCCTGTAGGGATGATGTAATGGAAGTTGACAGGTTGGGCAGCGCGTTGGAGTGCGGGCGCTTGCCTACAGATAGTGTATCAAGATGGCCCAGGCGTGGCAATCGATCCTTGTTCCTATCTCTTTCGCAGTACTCAGAGGCATCCGGAGGCTCCTTCGATCGACCGATGCGCGGCTCGGCGGCCTATGCTATCCTCGTAGCAGATATTTGGTGATTTCTGAGGCCCATGCTGCTGCTGAGCGACAACTTCTAGCCGCCCCACGTGGCAGGTTGATGACGGCGACCCTGCCGTCGGCTCCGCGCAGCACATTTCGCTGCATAATCGAGAAGCAACACACGCTGTGGGCGCCTGGCGCTCGCGGCTTTTTTTTGTGTTCGCGGCGCGGCGAGATGGAGGACGACCATGCTTACAATTCATAACCTGACTAAACGCTTTGGCGACAAATTGGTGCTCGATCGGATCGACTTTTCGATCAGCGCCGGCGAGCGCGTGGGGCTCATTGGCCCCAACGGCTGCGGCAAGAGCACGCTGCTGCGGATCATCGCCGGGGCCGAGCGCGCCGACGGCGGCAACATCACGCGCGTGCCGGCCGATCTGGCGTGGGGCTATCTGCCGCAAGGCTGGGATGGCTCGCCCGACATGACGGTGGCCGATGCGCTCGGCGAGGCGCACCGCGGCGCCGCCGCTCAGGAGCGGCTGGCCGATCTCGAGCGCCGCATGGCCGAGCCGGGTCTGGCCAGCGATTCGCTTCAGGCGCTGCTGGAAGAGTACGGCAACGCCCAGCAGCAGTTCGAGGCGCTGGGCGGCTATGCCTGGTCGCACCACCTGGCCTCGGTGCTGTCGGGCCTGGGTCTGGCCGATCTGCCCGCGCATGGGCACGTGGCGCAGCTGAGCGGCGGGCAGAAGACCCGCCTGGGGTTGGCGCGGCTGCTCCTGGCCAGCCCACGGCTGCTGCTGATCGACGAGCCGACCAATCATCTGGATGCCGACGCGGTGAGCTGGCTGGAGTCGTTTCTGGGCGACTACGACGGCGCTGCGCTCATTGTCTCGCACGATCGCGCCTTTCTTGACCGTGTGGCGACTCGCATCCTGGAGCTGAGGCGCTGTGAGGCGGCCAGCGCACGTTTGCAACTGCGCAGCTACGCCGGCTCATATAGCGCGTATGCCGACGCCAGGGCCGACGAGCGCATACGGCAGCAGGCACGCTGGCAAGATCAGCAGGAGTATATCGCGGGTGTCACGCTCGATATCGAGCGCCTCAAGCGCTACGCGCAGGTCAACCCGCACTCGCCCCAGGCGAAGAAGATGGCGCGCGCGGCTAAGGCGCGCGAGCGCAAGCTCGAACGCTACGAGCGCGCCGACGAGCGCGTCGAGAAGCCGCGCCAGAGCTGGGGCGTCAGCCTCGACTTTGGCCAGGCCGATGGCGCGCGGGCGGTGCTGCGGATGGAGGAAGTATGCTTCTCGTATCCGATAGCTGTGGATGACCAAAGACCAATGACCAATGACGAAAGGGCCGCGCCTTGGTCCTTCGTCCTTGGTCCTTCGTCTCGGTTGCTCGACAAGATCAGCTTCGAGCTGTCATATGGCGAGCGCGTGGCGCTGGTCGGGCCAAACGGCGCCGGCAAGAGCACGCTGTTGCGGCTGATTGCCGGGCAGCTGGTGCCGGATGCCGGGCGAGTGCGGCTTGGTCCGGGCATCCAGATCGGCTACCCTGGCGGGTATGAGGATTACCTGGCGGCGAGCTAATGCACTAACCTGTGTACAGCTTGTGCATGCTATAATACTGACGAACATTTCAGGAGAGGCATCTCGTCAATGAGCCAGTACGCCGATCTGCCCACCAGCTACCAGGTGGCGCATATCACCATAAAACCGAATATTATTCTGGCGCCGATGGTCGGCGTCACCGACAGTATCTTCAGGCGCATGATCCTGGGGCTAGGGGGCTGCGGGCTGGTCAGCAGCGAGATGACCAACGCGGCCAGCGTCAGCGCCAAGGCGCTCAAGCGCCACCACCAGCTCGATTTTCTGCCCGAGGAGCGGCCGATCACTATGCAGCTCAGCGGCAACGACCCAGATCTCGTTGCCAACGCCGCGCGCATGGTCGAGCAGCTGGGCGCCGATATCCTCGACATCAACTGCGGCTGCCCGTCGCCGAAGGTCACGGGCGGCGGGCACGGCTCGGCGCTGCTGCGCGATCTGCCAAAGATGGAGCAGCTGCTGAAAGCTGTCATGGCCGCGGTCCAGATCCCTGTCACGCTCAAGTTCCGATCCGGCTGGGATGAGCAGAGCCTGAACTACCTCGACACCGCCAGGATGGCTGAGTCGGTCGGCGTTGCAGCGCTGGCGCTGCATGCGCGTACGCGCCAACAGGCCTACTCCGGCAGCGCCGACTGGCGGCATATCGCCGAGGTCAAGCGCGCCGTCTCGATCCCGGTGATCGGCAATGGCGACGCGAAAGAGGCCGCCGACGCACTCGGGCGGCTGCGTGAGAGCGGCGCCGACGGCGTGATGATCGGCCGCGGCGCGATGGCCAACCCCTGGATCTTCATGCAGATCGCCCAGATCCGGCGCGGCCAGCAGCCGTTCGAGCCGGAAGCGGCCGACAAGCGCGAGTTGCTGCTCAGCTACCTCGAGATGTGCGAGTTCGAGATGCCCGAGCGGCTGGCGCTGAACAAGCTCAAGCAGCTGATCGGCCAGTTCGCGGTCGGCCTGCCGGGCAGCGCGGCGCTGCGCGAGGCGGTGCATCGCTCGACAACTGCCGACGAATCGCGCGAGCAGATCGAGCGGTTTTTTTCGCCACATGTCGATCTCGTGACAGTCTGACAGGGCGACAAGATGACAAGATGACGAGGTGACATGGTGATAAGGTGGCAAATCGTAGTTTGTCACCCTTTCACCATGTCACCCTACCACCCCGTCACCCGGTTGCCCTGCCACCCGTCACCCCGTCACCTTGTCGTTATCATAGGGAGGTGCGGTGATGGAACTTCGTCCCATTCGTATTGTCCACTACGGCCTTGGAGCGATTGGCAGCGCAATTGCGCGGCTGACGGCTGCGCAGCGCGGGCTGGAGATCGTCGGCGGAATCGATCGCGATCCGGCCAAAGCCGGGCGCGACCTGGGCGATGTGATGGGCGCAGGTCGGCAGCTCGGCCTGATTGTATCCGACGATGCAACCGCGCTGCTGCGGCGGACGAACCCCGACGTGGTCATTCACGCCACGACATCGCTCTTTCACCAGGTGTACCCGCAGATCCTCGACTGTGTGGCGGTGCGCGCAAATGTGATCTCAACCTGTGAGGAGCTGGTCTACCCGTATGCGAAAGAGCCGGAGGCCTCGGCCGAGCTGAACCGGCTGGCGATCCAGAGTGGGGTGACGGTGCTGGGCGCGGGCGTGAACCCTGGCTTCGTCATGGACCTGCTGCCGCTGCTGCTGACGGCGCCGTGCGTCGAGATAAAGCGCATCAGCGTCTCGCGCCTGATCGACGCAACCGATCGCCGCGCCGCGGTCCACCAGCGGATTGGCGCTGGATTGTCGCTCGATCACTTTCGCGACCATGTGGCTCAGGGCAAGGTCCGCCATGTCGGCCTGTCGGAGTCGATCCATATGCTGGCCGATGGTCTAGGCTGGCAGCTCTACCGGGTGACCGAATCGCTCGACCCGATCATTGCCGAGGATTGGCTGCGGACGCCGCATGAGACGATCGCACCCGGGCAGGTGGCCGGCATTCGCCAGAGCGCGCGTGGCTGGATGCACGGGCGCGATGTGCTGACACTGACCTGGGAGCAGGCGGTCGGCGCGCGGGCAACCCACGACGCCATCAAAATTGAGGGTAAGCCGCCGATCGATTTGCTGATCCAGGGCGGGCTGCACGGCGAGCATGCTGCGGCGGCGCTGATCTTGCACGCAATTCCACGCGTCCTGGCTGCTCCCCCAGGGCTGACTACCGTCCTGGCGCTGCCGCCGATTCATTACCAGCCGAGGCCGGAGCCGGAGTCTTTGGCGCGTGTGCGTTAGGGAATAGGGTACAGGCAACAAGGTACAGGCAACAGTAATTGGCACCGAGCATCGGTTCCTGTACCCTATACCCTGTATCCTATTCCCTTTTACACGGTTGACATAGCCGAAGGGTTGAGGTAACATACGCGAATGTGACGGGTCACCACAGCATCAGGCCAGCGCTTCCCAGATTCTTAGAAGTCGCCACAACCACATACCCCGCCGGCTGCTGGGCGTGGCGCTATTTTTTACGCGCGACACAAGCGATCAGCAGAGCGGACTCTGGCCCGCCGCGAACACGTTGTGGAGTAGGTATGGACGAGCAGGTT
>DATFXE010000748.1:0-8932 GCA_035258585.1 Roseiflexaceae bacterium
CGCTTGGCATGGTCGGCGGCACCGGCAACGGCATACACCGCAAGCTCGATCTGCAAATCCACTGCGAGCGGGGCTGTATCGACATGGACATGGTCGCCGCGACGACCATCGTTCGCCGCCACGACGGCAGCCAGGCGGCCCTCGACCCGCTGGCCGACGAGCAGGCCGGCTACCCGCGCTTTGCGCCGGCCGACAATCTTGTCGACGTCGTCCTCGGCCGGGCGGAGAACGGCTCGCCGCCCGAGATCGGCTGGGCTACAGTCGAGCTGCTGGATGCGGCGTATCGTTCGGCGCATAATGATGGCCAGGCGGTTGCCATCCAGGATCTCTATCGCGACGAATGACCTATCGCAGTGTTCGGATCGCATCACGAATGTGAGGAGTATGTTATGACAGCCATCGAGAGTCAGCTCGCACAGCCCGCTGATCTGACAGATCAGCTCACACAGGACCAGATCGACTTTTATCACGCCAACGGGTACATCGGCGTCGACAATGTCCTCTCAGCCGAAGAGATCGCCGAGCTTCGCCGCGCCACCGACGAGCTTGTCGAGCAAGCGCGCCTGTTCAGCGCGCCAACACCAGTGTTCGACTTTGAGCCAGGCCATACCCCAGCTGCGCCGCGGGTACGGCGCATCAAGAGTCCGGCCGCCAATCATCCAGTCTACGATCGGGTCATGCGCCATCAGCGCATCCTCGACATCGTCGCCCAGCTGATTGGCCCGGCCATCCGGACCAACGGCGACAAGCTCAACATGAAATCGCCCGAGTTCGGCAGCCCGGTCGAATGGCACCAGGACTGGGCGTTCTACCCGCACACAAACGACGATCTGTTGGCGGTCGGCGTGCCGATCGACGATATGCTGCTCGAAAACGGCTGTTTGCTGGCGATCCCCGGCTCGCATCGCGGCCCGCTGCTCGACCATCACCAGGACGGCGTGTTTGTCGGCGCGATCACCGATCCGGCGTTCAAACCGGATCAAGCGGTGCCGATCGAGTTGCATGCTGGAGGAATCTCGATTCATCACGTCCGCACCCTGCACGGCTCGGCGCCAAACACCTCGAGCCGGCCGCGCCGCCTGCTGCTCTTCCAGTACTGCGCGGTCGACGCCTGGCCGCTGTTGGGGATTCCATCGTGGGAAGCGTTCAACGCTGCGATCCTGCGTGGCGAGCCAACCACCACGCCGCGCATGGCCGCGGTTCCAGTGTGCATTCCGCTGCCCAACCCTATCCATGGCGGAACGATCTACGAGATGCAGAGCCAACTGGCGCAGTCCGCCTTCGGCAAGCGGGGCATGTGATCGACGCCGCCCAAGGGAGTCTGTCCTATGAATCAGCCAATGCGCGGGATCTTTCCCGTCTTGCAGACCCCGCTGGATGCCAATGGCGAGCTGGATGTCGAGGGCCTGCGTCGGGAGGTGCGCTTCTGTATCGAAGCGGGCGCCCACGGCCTGGTCTACCCGGCCCTGGGCAGCGAGCTGCAATACCTCTCCGACCGCGAGCGCCAGCAGTTGGTCGAGGTTGTTGTCGGCGAAGCACGCGGCCAGGTGCCAGTGATCGTCGGCGTGTCCGCCCCGAGCGCCGCTATCGCCGCCGAGCACGCGCGCCACGCCGGGCGGGCGCAGGCGCGGGCGGTCATGGCGCTGCCGCCGTATATCACCCCTGGTTCGCCGGATGAGATCAGGGACTACTATCGCGCGATCGGGCAGGCCGCCGATCTGCCGGTCGTTGTACAGAACGCGGCGCCTGGTCTTTCGCCCGACTTTTTGATTCGCCTGCTCCGCGAGGTCGAGCAGATTCGCTATATCAAAGAGGAGGCCAGCCCAAGCGCCCACAACCTGAGCGCGGTGATGCGGGCCACCGGTGACCGTTGCGACGGCATCTTCGGCGGGGCTTTCGGGCGCTGGATGCTCTCGGAGTTGCGGCGCGGCGCGTGCGGGTTCATGCCCGCCGCCGAGGTTGTCGATGTCTACGTGCAGGTCTGGGATGCGTTTGAGTCCGGCGACGAAGCGAGTGCGCGGCGAATCTTCAACCAGATCCTGCCGCTGATCAACCTGCTGATGCTGCTGGGCCTACGCGTCAGCAAAGAAGTCCTGGCGCGGCGTGGTATCTTTCATACCACGTTGATGCGCTGGACCGGCGCGCTGGCGCTGGACGACGACGACCAGCGCGAGCTGGACGCGATTCTCGACGGTCTTCGCCCCTACTTCCGCGTGAAAGGAGCCTGACATGCGTATCACTGAGGTCAACGCCATCCCGCTCGGCTACATGGGAACCCCGCCGCCCAAAGGCGTCGGCAGCGTGCTGGTCATGCCCACGAGCATCTTCTACGAGCCGCAGCGCAACCGCCAGCCGGACGGTCTGCCGATCGCCCTGCTGCTGGTGCAGCTGGTGACTGATGAGGGGATCACCGGCGTCGGCAGTGTGGGTGTTGGCAACGGCCACGCGCGCTACACGATCGAGAATCACCTCAAGTACGTCGTGCTCAATCAGAATCCTTTCGACGTCGAGGTCCTGTGGGAGCGCATGTTCCGCGAGAGTATCAACTATGGCCGTAAAGGCATGGCAATTGAGGCGATCAGCGCGATCGACATCGCCTTGTGGGATATCATGGGCAAAGCGACCGGGCAACCGGTCTACAACCTGCTCGGCGGTAAGACCCGCGAGCGTATTCGCGCCTACGCCAGCCGGATGTATGCGACCGAAGACCTGGATGCCCTCGCCGCCGAGGCGCAAGCGTTTCTAGACCAGGGCTTCACCGCGATGAAGCAGCGCTTTGGTTACGGCCCACGCGACGGCCTTCCGGGGATGCGGCGCAATCTGGAGCTGATCAAGACCGTGCGCGAGGTCGTCGGCCCCGATGTCGAGCTGGCGGCCGACGCCTATATGGGCTGGGATGTTCGCTACGCTATCCGCATGATCCGCATGCTGGAGGATGCCGTAATGAACCTAGCCTGGGTCGAAGAGCCGGTCATGCCGGACGACATCGACGGCTATGCTCAGATCCGTGCCGAAGTCGACACGCCGATCTCCGGCGGCGAGCACGAGTTCACTCGCTATGGCTTCCGCGAGCTGATCAACCGGCGGGCGGTGGATATCGTGCAGCTGGACGTGAACCGCGCCGGCGGCATCACTGAGGCGCGCAAGATCTGGGCGATGGCGGCCGCGCACGACCTGCCGGTGCTGCCGCACGCCGGGCAGATGCACAACTACCATCTGATCATGTCACATATGAATTCGCCGATCGCCGAGTACTTCCCGCCGCCGGACGGCATCCCAGACCCGAACGAGATGTTTTGGCACGTATTTGAGGGCGAGCCGCGTGTGCAAGATGGCTATATCACGCTGCCCGAGACGTCTGGCCTAGGGCTGGAGCTCAACTGGGATGTGGTCAATATGCACCGCATCGCCTGAAAGGCGATCGGTTATACCGAAAGAACGTCCGGATCCGGCAGAGCGGCCCCGTACCGTCTGCGATAACTTGAGAATGACAAAATATTCTCGGTTATCGTGAAAAAGGTGACGAGGCAGCCGAAAACAGATCGGCCGAACCTGAGAATGGTTCGGCCGGTCTGTTTTTATTTGCCGCATTGGGAAGCCTAAATAATCCTAGCAATTGCTGCGCCGCATGTTGATTCCCGGGGCTCTTGGTGTCAAACCTCGTCCTGACGCACTCTAGAAGAACCCCAGCTCCTCGCGCGCCTCCTCGCTCATCATACTCGGGTTCCAGAACGGCGTCCAGACCAAATTGATATTGATGTCCTCGATATCGGCGTAGACATCCTTGAGCGCGTCGATCTCGCGCCGGGCCT
Source organism: Roseiflexaceae bacterium (assembly GCA_035258585.1). Classification (GTDB taxonomy): domain Bacteria; phylum Chloroflexota; class Chloroflexia; order Chloroflexales; family Roseiflexaceae; genus DATFXE01. Next base: position 3,813 of record DATFXE010000748.1, read on the forward strand.
GCTCGATGATCTGTGGCCCGGCCGGGCATGCCGGTGTCGTGAGCGTCATGTCGACGCTGACACGCTTGCCTTGATCCTGAATATCGACGTTATAGACCAGCCCAAGATTGATGATGTCCAGGCCGATCTCGGGGTCGTAGACATTTTTCAGCGCCGTGCGCACCATTTCGTCGGTAACCATACATCCTCCTCCTGACCATGTCGTTGACGCATATATGATACCACATCGTGGGACACGGATTTGGCCGCGGATACACGGATTCCAAGAATCCGTGTATCCGCGGCCAAATCCGTGTCAGGCAGGTGCTTCGGCCGGCTGGGGCGTTTCGGGCGCGCCGAAGCGCACCTCCAGCACGCCGTTCTTGAACACCGCCCGCTTGGCCGGGCGCTCGGCCAGTGTCAGCGGCAGAATCATATCGCGCTTGAAGTTGCCGATTGCGATGAACAGCTCGTCGCCGCGTTTGGTCATCGAGACCTTGCCGATCTCGACATGCGGCAGCGGCAATCGCATTAGGTACTCGTCGCCTTCCTTGACGATCTCCTGGGTCGAGCCGCGGTAGAACACCTTCGTGGGGTCATCCTGCCCGAACAGCTCGCGCCCCACCATCGCCAGGTCGGCGATACCCTTGATGTCGCGCGGGTAGTGCTGCGCCTCCCAGATCGGCAGCGGCGCGAAGATGTCGTGGATTTCCTGGCGATAGGCGCTCTGCATCTCGACCAGCCGCCGCATGAAGTCGCCTTCGACCGCACCCTGTGGCAGCAGCCGGTTCAGCACGACCCCGTCGATCGGGTAGCCGAACAGCGACAGGTAGGTCGAGGCGCGCTGGGCCTCCTTGATCACCATTCGCTCCGCGTTCACCACCAGGCGGTACGAGCTGATATCCGGGTCGGTCAGCGTCTCGCGCAGCGCCTCGACGCCTCTGGATAGGCGGTTGAGTGACTCGAACGCGTTGGTGGCCGGGATGAGCGCGCGCACCAGCGGCTTGGCCACGCTGAGCGTGCCGGGATCCCAGTCCATCACGCGCGCGGCGTACCATTGGAAGGTCTCGGGCATGGTCAGCAGTCGGATGGTCTCGCCCGTGGGCGCGGCGTCCACAATCACCGCGTCGAAGTTGCCGTCGCGCGCTTGGCGGCGGATATGCAGCAGACTTACGACCTCCTCCATACCAGGGATGATCGCCAGCTCTTCGGATGCCACGTCATCCACGCCTTTGCGGCGCAGCAGCCCGGCCAGATACGTCCGCAGCTCGCCCCAGTGCTGGCGCACCTCGTCGAGTACATTGATCTCCTGGCCCCATAGTTTGTCGCTCAGCTGGGTCGGCAGCGCGCCGAGCGGGTGGTCGAGCGCGTCGGCCAGGCTATGTGCCACATCGGTGCTGACTACCAGCGTGCGGTGGCCCAGCTCAGCCGCCCGCGCGGCCGTCGCCGCCGCAGTGGTCGTCTTGCCAACACCGCCCTTGCCCAGGTACAAAATAAGTCGCATGTCTTCCTCTAAACGTGCTTCGTGTTTTTTACAGGCCTTAGATAGAGTACGTCAATAGCATTGTAAAGGTTGCGATCGACCACTGTCAAACATTTCTGAGTCAATTTGCAACTATTAAACTCTGCTTACATCGCCTGATTGATATTGCTGGCTTACTCAGATGGGAAGTTTGGAGGGCTTTGCCCTCCAAGAAGCTTTTGTTTTGCTTCTCGTGCGGGCGGCAAAGTGCCCGCACCACCCGCAAAAGAGCAATTTTTCGCGGGCCTGCGGCCCCCGCACCCCCAGCTGGCGAGTTTGCCGGCAGTATCCTGATTCAGCATGCAGCGAACGACACTCGCTCCACAAAGTAGTACAATGAGGGTGACCAGACGGTCGCCCTCATTGTGCGTTCTATAGCCGCGCAACTAGCGCAACTTCTGGCCTGGATCTACGTATATCATCACAATACATATCCGACGCCGCCGAGGGCTGTGGCGGCAGGAGGCATTATGAGTCCGACGCTGTTAGAGTTCACGGTCATGGTCGTCTTAATCGTCGTGGCCTGGCAGATCGGTCTCGCCATCGCCCCGAGCATCATGCGCTGGCTGCGCACGCTCAAACGCGACGTTGACGAGGCGACCGAGGAAGGTCTATCCGATCTTGACCGCGACACCGTACATCAACATACAAAGGAGCATACCAATGGCACGCGCCACTAGTCCTGTCCCCAATCGTGCGATCGCTCGTGTCGGTACCCTGATCGTCATCGGCCTGATCGCGCTGGTGCTGCTCGGCCTGACGGTTTCGGCATGGCGCAATATCAGCCCCGGCTATGTCGGCATCATCTTCGACAAAGCATCCCACCAGGTCACAACTGGCGCACTGGAGCCGGGCTGGGCCTTTATCAACCCGTTTACCCAGGCGATCCAGCAGTACCCTGTCACGATCCAGACCTACAGCATGGTACAGAAAGCGACTGAGGGCCAGACCACCGGCGACGACTCGATCAAGGTCCAGAGCAACGAGGGACAGCAGATCAACCTAGATGTCGTCATCCAATACCAGGTCATCAAGGAGGAGGCCGGCCTGCTCTACCAGGATTGGGGCGGCGCCGACATCACCACCGTCGAGGATCGGGTCGTGCGCCAGTATACCCGCTCGCAGGTACCGGTGGTGGCGTCCAAATACGGTTGGGAGGAGATAACCTCGAGCAAGCGCGATGTGATCAACGCCGATATCAGCAAAGGTCTCGACAGCGAGTTCGCAAAGCGGCATATGCGCCTGATCTCCTTCGCCGTTCGCGAGGTCCACCTGCCGCAGGCGCTGCAGACCGCGCTGGATCAAAAGATTCAGGCTCAGCAGCAGGCCGAGCAGCAGAAGTACCAGCTTGAGCAGGCCAAGGTCAAGGCCGAGCAGGATGTCGCCCAGGCCACTGGCCAGGCCAATGCGCTGAAAGCCCAGGCCGAGGGCGAGGCCCAGGCCACACTGACGCGCGCCAAAGCGCAGGCCGAGGCCAACCGCCAGCTGGCGCAGAGCCTGACGCCCGAGCTGATCCGCTACCAGCAGCTGCAGCGCTGGGATGGCAAGCTGCCGATCTTCAGCGGCGGCAATGCCACGCCGCTGATCGACACCACCAGCATTATCAGCGGGACGGCCGGGCGCTAGATGCCAAGCCTGCTCTGGAAATGCGGGCGGCGCGATATGCAGTCTGGTGGGGTGGAGGTTTGGCGGCGGGGGCTGCGCCCCCGCCGCCAAACCTCTATCACATCAACTGTCAAGTTGCCAGGAAGCTTGTCCAAGTTCTGCTACTAAAGGGACGAAGCTCCAAACAGGCGGGCGGTAAGGTCCGGGCTTTCGAACTCAGGATCGAGTGGGTAGATCGGCCGCACGACCCGCTGGTAATTCAGCGCCGGTATATCCTGGTTGACCGCGCCAGGCGTGAGCGCGAGCAGAGCATGCCGCGCAATCTGGCGCAGCTCGGGTTCGAGGTAGCCGATCTTCACGGCCGTTATTTTGTGGGCGGATGGGTCGAGCCCGAGGCCGGTAAAGTCGGCGATGAAATGGTATGGTTTGCGCCGGCTGGTGACGATGACATGCACTCCACCCACGCGTAGTACCGCGATTCGGCCGCCCACCGGGTCATCGGGGAGCACAGCCGCCACGCTGCCGCGCACAGCTAATGGCTGCCCATGCACCCGGTCGAGCTTCCCGCCCAGGGACACCGCAACGTCGTTACCTATGCCTGCCGCGAAGCACGCCCGTACCGCCGCAGCGTCGGGGATGCTGGCATAGATCGCAGTGATCTGCCCGCTCGCAAGCGCCGGGTGCGCAAGCAGGCGGCCGATGAAATATGGTACATCCCCCACGCCGCCGGCAGTCGGGTTGTCGCCCGAGTCGCTGATCACCACGCCGTTGCCGGGCCAGGCGATCGCCTGCTCGATGCACCAATCCGCGCTGCCGGCCGGCGCCACAAACGCGAAATCTTTCCGCGCGCCCCAGTAGCGTCTGGCGATCTTTTGCGCCTCGCGCCGGGCGCTGGCCGGATCCGTGCCGGTCACGACCACGCTGGCGCTGCTGCGCGGCTCGTCGGCCCACACATAGCCAACCCACAGCGAGGCATCGAGAACACCCGGCGTCGGGTCGGATTCCTCCAGGCTGGCGTATACGCTTTTGCCTGGCTCGACCAGTGTGCTGGTGCGCTCGCCCGGTAGAATCACCGGGATGCGCACCCAGGCGCGCAGCGGGCGGATATGCCGATCGAGACAGTCGAGCAGCAGCGCGCAAGCCTTCTCGCGCGTTTGCAGAACGTCATCATGCGGCGCGAGCCGATAGGCCGTGAATATGTCGACCAGTTCGACCAGGCGCGCGGAGACGTTGCCGTGCAGATCCATCCCGGCCGATATCAAGCAGTCTGCCCCTACTAGCTCGCGAATCGCGTCGGCCAGGTCGGCTTCGGCGTCGTCCATGCCGAGCACATTCATCGCGCCGTGAATATCCAGGTAAAAGCCGTCCAGTGGCAGCGCCGCGCGAATCCGCTCTAGCAACTCATGCTTCATCGCAGCGTAGTCCTGACCCACGACCGGCCCGCCGGGAATGGCTTTCGCCTGTAGACACGGCAGCCAGGTGATGTCGCTGCGCCCGTGAAAGCTCCAACCGGGCATGAATGGGTAGCGGACCTGCATCTCCTCACCGCGCAGGATGCTGAAATCATCGGCTGTGCTTGGCCAAGGCGAGAAGGTGCTGCTCTCGATGGCGATGCCGCCGATTCCAATTCTGTAAGGCTGCATGGGAATGTGTTCTCCGTCATCGCTGCGCATTTGGTATACTGAGCCGTAGTTGTTCTCTATCATCGGAGGCCAGTTCGTGCGCTTTCTCTCCTGGCCGAGGCTGGCGACGTTCGCTCGCGGCACGCTGTTCTACACGCTTATCACCATCCTGCTGCTGTATATCGTGTTTCCAATCTACTGGATGCTGATCTCGACTCGAGGTCACGCAGCTGGCCCGCGCGCATATCTGGAACCAACAGCCAATGCTGGATGCGATCGATCGGCACGAGTTCGCGGCGATCCTGATCTATAGTAGGAGTTACGCGGTTGGGAGGTTTGGAGGGCTTTGCGCTCCAAAGAACCCCTTTCTTTTTCTACCCACCTGTGGCGGC
>DATFXE010000749.1:0-4118 GCA_035258585.1 Roseiflexaceae bacterium
ACAAGAGCGTGGTCTCGCTGAGGCGGAGCGGCGGTATGCCTTGCTCAAAAGCTTTCCTGTCACCCTGCTCTGGCATATCGACGAGCCGATTCTATTAACGGCCGCGCGCTTGAAAGCCAGCTACCGCCTATCGCTGGCAGATACCATTATTGCAGCCTGTGCGCTTCTGCAACATGCGACTCTCCTGCACAAAGACCCTCAATTTGAAGCCCTGGCTGGGCAACTTGCCTTGGAAGCGCTGCCCTACAAGCGATCCTAATTGAAAGAACCATCAATGATGACGATTGAAACATCTACCACGCCGCGTCGCGCCGGCCTGCTGATCCTCCTGCTGGCCTACGCCGGCTTCGTCGCGCTGGGCCTTTCGAACAGCCTGATGGGCGTGGCGTGGCCGTCGATCCGCGCCACCTTCGGCCTGCCGCTGGATGCGCTGGGAGTGCTGCTGACTGGCAGCACGATCGGCTACATGCTCGCCAGCGCCGTCAGCGGCCGATTGATGGCCCTGATAAATGTCGGAACGCTGCTGGCCGGCGGCTGCGGCCTGGCCGCAGCTGGGCTGCTGGCCTCGGGCAGCGCGCCATCGTGGCCGGTGCTGGTGGCGCTAGGGTTCGTGGCCGGCCTGAGCGGCGGCGCGATCGACGGCAGCCTGAACGCCTATGCAGCCGAGCATTTCAGCCCGCGTGCGATGAACTGGCTGCATGCCTGTTTCGGCATCGGCGCGACGTTGGGGCCGGCGATTATGACCGGGGTCATTGTCTACGGGTTGAGCTGGCGAGTTGGATATTGGATCGTCGGCACAGTGCAGCTGGCGCTGGCGCTGTGTTTCGTCTTGACACGCCAGCTGTGGCGCGATCCGGTCCCGCACTCGGCCGAGGCGCGGTCAGCACGCGGCGCTCCGCTGACGACCACGCTGCGCTTGCCGATCGCCTGGCTGGGCATCGCGCTGTTCTTCATCTACACCGGCGCCGAGATCGCCACCGGGCAGTGGGTCTACAGCATGCTGACCGAGTCGCGCGGCGTGCCGGCAGCGCTGGCAGGCACATGGGTCAGCCTCTACTGGGCCAGCCTGACGCTCGGCCGAATCCTGTTTGGCTTCGTCGTGCAGCGCATATCGCCGACGACGCTGCTGCGCTGGTGCATGGTTGGCGCGGTGCTCAGCGCGCTGCTGATCTGGCTGAAGCTGGCGCCCTGGCTCGCGTTCGCCGGTATCGCCCTGATGGGCCTGAGCCTGGCGCCGCAGTTTCCGCTGCTGATCTCGGCCACCCCGGATTACCTTGGGGCCACGCACGCCGCCAATGGGGTCGGCCTACAGGTCGCGGCAGCCAGCTTGGGCGGCGCTGCCATCCCCAGCCTGATCGGCGTGTTGGCGACGGCGTATAGCCTGGAAGTGCTCGGCCCATTCTTGTTCATTACGACGCTGCTGATGAGCGCGCTGTTCGAGCTGCTGTCGCTGAACAGGCGCGCGGTGCGGGCGCGGGAGCTTTCACCGGCCGGCGATCCTTGAGATCGGGGGCCAGCATGTGGTTTTCTCTTATGGTGTGCGCCCTATGAGCGAAAAGCGAATCCTGATCTGCGCCGCGCAGGTGCCGTTCGTGCGCGGGGGGGCCGAGCTGCTGGTCGATGGCCTGCGCGACGCGCTGCGCGAGCGCGGCCATGTGGTGGATGTGATCAGCCTGCCGTTCGCCTGGCAGCCGCATGAGCTGATCGGCCGCTCGGCGCTGGCCTGGCGGCTGCTCGATCTAACCAGCGTCAACGATATGCCCATCGACCAGGTGATCTGCACGAAGTTCCCATCCTACGCCGTGCGTCACCCGCGCAAGGTGGTCTGGCTGGTTCACCAGCACCGCCAGGCCTACGACTGGTACGGCACGCCCTTCAGCGATTTCGCCAACACGCCCGAGGACCGTGCGATTCGTGAAATGCTGCTGCGGATCGATCGCCGGGCGCTTGGCGAGGCCCAGCGCCGCTTTACGATATCGGACAATGTAGGGGCGCGGCTCAAGCGCTTCAACGGGCTGGACAGCCGGACGCTCTACCCGCCCAGCCGCTACGCCGGCCGTCTGCGCGCCGGCACCTACGGCGACTACATGCTTTCCGACGCCCGGCTGGACGCCGCCAAGCGCCTGGATCTGCTATTGCGGGCGCTGGCGCAGACAGCGGCGCCGCTGCGTTGCGTTTTCATCAGCACCGGGCCGGAGCGCGAGCGGCTCGAACGACTCGCTCGCGATCTGGGCCTGGGCGAGCGTGCGCAGTTTCGCGGCTATGTGCCGGATGCCGAGCTGATCGATCTCTATGCCGGCGCGCGAGCGGTTTACTATGCGCCGTTCGACGAGGATTACGGCTTCACCACCGTCCAGGCGCTGGCGGCCGCGCGGCCAGTCGTCACCACCACGGACGCGGGCGGGGTGCTGGAATTCGTGGAGGATGGCGCGAACGGCTACGTGACGGCTCCAGAGCCGGCGGCGATCGCCGCGCGGCTCGATGCGCTGGCGGCCGACCCAGCGCTGGCGGCGCGGCTGGGCGCGGCCGGCCCGGCGCGGGTGGCGCAGATCACATGGGAGCACGTGGTGGAGAAGCTCGTGCTAGCCTAATGTTAAGTTCCGACCTTTACACGGAACACTGATAACTCAGAACTCAAAACTCATAACTCTTAACTTTCGGCTTGCCGCGGCCCTGACAATGCTGCTATAATCGATGCAGTCGTACAACACAACGTCTCACCAGGAGCCACGCATGAACCCACCTTCCCGCCTGCGCCCAATGTCGATCAGCGACATGCTCGACACCGCGTTTCGGATGTATCGCCAGCACTTCCTGACCTTCATCGGCATTGTGGCGCTGCTGCAAGTGCCCATGGCGATGCTCCAGTTTCTGGCACAGCTGCCGTATTTGCAGGCGCTGCAGGGCTTCACGGCGCGCCCACCCGCGATTGCGCCAGGCCAGAGCCCGTTCGATATCTTTCCCTTCGCGCAGCTGCTGCCTTACTATGCACTGATCATCGGGCTGAGCATCGTTCAGTACCTGCTGGTCTATAACCTCATGGCCGGCGCGCTGGCGAACGCGATCTCGCGCAGCTACCTCGGCCAGCCGATCTCGATTCTTTCGGCGTACAAGATCGGCTTCAGGCGCATCCTGTCGCTGATCGTCGCCTCGCTGACGCCTTTGGCGATCAGTCTGGTGTTCGTCGCAATCCTGGCCGGCTGCGTGTTCGGAGCGATATCGACACTGGGGGTTCGCTCGGGCCAGCAGCCAAATATCGGGCTGGCGATCGCCGCCATCTTTGGGCTGTTTGGCCTGGCACTGCTCGTGCTTGTTCCGGTCGCGCTGTTCTTCTACGTGCGCCTGCTGCTGGCGACGCAGGCGATCATCCTGGAAGAGCTGGGGCCGTTCGCCGGCCTGGCGCGCAGCTGGCGGCTGGTAGGCCAGGCCTTCTGGCGCAGCCTGGGCGTTGTGCTGCTGGTATATGTCTTTGTCTATATCGTTTCACTGGTGGTCCAGCTTCCACTGGTGGTGATGGGCGCATTCTTCGGAATGCTCTTCAACAACTCCATGCTTTATCAAGGGATCGCCTCGCTAGTCACATATGGTGCCCTGATCTTTGTTCTGCCGCTCCAGTTCATTATCTTCACGCTGCTGTACTACGATCTGCGCATTCGCAAGGAGGGCTATGATCTGGAGCAACTGGCGCAAGCACAGCAAGCTGCCGCCTTATGAAACGAGAACCCAGAACCCAGAACCCAGAACCCAGGACCCAGGACCAAAGACATCAGCTTCGGCAGATTATTGCTGGATCGTTACTGGTGGTTCTCGGTTCTTGGTTCCTGGTGCTAGCCCCCGCGCAGGCGCAGAGCCCGCCGCCCGACCTGGAAACCTACGCCGGCTGGGTGCGCGAAGCGTTTGCCGCGGCGCAGCGCAGCGATCGGCTAGGGCTGGAGGACGCCGCGGCGCGCCTGGTGGCCACGACCAGCGTGCGGCTGCCCGGCCAGGCCACGATCGCGGTGGACAATCGCTGGCTGCGCGACGCGCTGCGAGAGGCCGAGCCGGATCTGCCGGCGATCGCCGCGCGGCTGGGCGCGATCATCGACGTGCTGGCCCAACCACCCAGCAGCGCGCCGGCC
>DATFXE010000750.1:0-8260 GCA_035258585.1 Roseiflexaceae bacterium
TATCCATTCCTGGTTGTTGACGCCGCGCTTGCCGCCTACCTGGAGGCAGCGCTTATCGGTGGCTATTCCCCACGATGGGCACAGCAGACCAGCGGATCGAGCATCCATCGGGTCATTGATCGTGACAACCACGAAGTGTTCTATATCCAGGTGCGTGCCATGAGCGCAACAGAAACATCGCTCGTGATTCGCGTGGCGCCGCAATATGGACGAAATGATCAGCAAGGGCAAGACATTCGAGCGAGACTCAAGCAGTTCCTTGCGAACGACCAGGCGAACCTTAGATCGCTCCGCCCACAATTAGGACTTGTCGATCCAGAACTTCGCGTACCAGTCGGCCCGGCACTCCTCGCACAATCTCCACGGAAAAGACGAGGCAATCCCGATAACGACTGGACACGTGGGCGGCTGGCCGCAGGTGAGGATTACGAAGAAGTATATCAGGAGTGGGCAAAGCGAACACGCCGCGATCCCGCTGAAGCTACTACGCGAGACGCCTTCCAAAAAGTTTCTACACGCAAATGATCGGACGGACGCATAAATAAGTGTCCGTAGACAACAGCGCGCCCGTGCAGCTCCCCACGCGGCCAAACGTAAGTTTGCACGATGTTGCCGCGCGACTCCAGCAGATCCCGACGCTGCTCCGTGGCGCAACCATCGGCGAGCGTCGGGCTGTTCTCAGCAAATGTATTGACCAGGTGTACGCCGAACGCGACCTGGTGCGGGCCATTCGGCCAACGGCACTGTTTGAGCCCCTGCTGATCGTCGCGCGCGACAGAGTTACAGACACTAGATGTCAATCTATAGCACATGCACAGGGTCGACATCCAGGGCCCAGCCTGGCGGCAGCCACAGCGTCTCCAACAGCGGGGATGGGTCGGCGGCGCGCAGCAGCAGGTGCCAGCGAAAGCGGTTGCGCTGGCGGTGAAAGAACGCCGGCGCCGGCCCAATAATGCTCCATTCGCCAAGGCGCTGTCCTGGGCTTGTCGAAGGATCGAGCCCGGCCGCCAGCCGTTGGATGTCGGCGACCAACTCCTCGGCTGCGCGCCGCCCGCGCTCGTCGCTGCCGCTGGTATGGACAAAGCGCACCAGACGGCTGAAGGGCGGGTATCCAGTCTGGCGACGGAACGCGATCTCCTGAGCATAGAACGATGAGTAATCATGCTCCTGCGCGGCCAGCAGGGCGTAGTGATCGGGCGTGTAGGTCTGAAGCACCACCTGTGCCCCGGCGCTCTGCCGCCCGGCCCGCCCTGCCACCTGCGTCAGCAGCTGAAACGTCCGCTCGCCAGCGCGGAAATCGGGCAGATGTAAACCAGTATCGGCGGCCACCATTCCGACAACCGACACCAGTGGTAGATCTAGACCCTTGGCGATCATCTGCGTGCCGACCAGCACATCGGCCTCGTGACGCAAAAAGCGATCGAGCATGCGCTCGTGGTCGCCCTTGCGCGTCACGCTGTCGCGGTCCCAGCGCAGCGCGCGCGCGCCATGGAACAGGCCCTCGACTTCTTCGACCACTCGCTGCGTGCCGACGCCAAATGATTTGATGCGCGGACTCCAGCACTCCGGGCAGTTGGCCGGGACCATCTCGCGATGGTTGCAGGAATGGCACACCAGAATTGACGAAAGACCAAGGACGAAGGACGAAAGATCAGCATCTCTTTGGTCTTTGGTCTTTGGTCTTTGGTCATCGTCGTAATGGACGACCAACGGCGTCGAGCAATTGGGGCAGGCGATCACGTGCCCACAGTCGCGGCACATGACGAACGATGCCGCGCCGCGCCGGTTCAGGAACAAAATGGCTTGTTCGCCCCGCCCGAGCGCGCCGGCCAGCGCCGATTGCAGCGAGCGGCTGAAGATCGAGCGATTACCTTGCTGAAGCTCCTGGCGCATATCCACGATCCGCACCGGCGGCAGCGGCAGCGCCACCGAGCGCGGCAGGCCATCTTTGTCGCGTGCCATACCCACGCGCTCCGAGAGGGTGACGAGCGTCATCCGGCCCTGGCGCGCCGCGGTATAGCTCTCCAGGCTGGGCGTGGCGCTGCCGAGAATCAGCACGCTGCCGGTGAGCTGGGCGAGCTGCTCGGCCGCGTCACGGGCGTGGTAGCGCGGCGTGGCGTCGTGCTTGTAGGATGGCTCGTGCTCCTCGTCGACGATGATCAGCCCGAGCTTCGGCAGCGGCGCGAAGACCGCCGAGCGCGAGCCGATCGCCAGCATAGCCTCGCCGTGGCGCAGCCGGCGCCACTCGTCGTAGCGCTCGCCGAGCGCGAGGCCGCTGTGCAGGACCGCCAGCTTGCCGGGGAAGCGCGCGGCGAAGCGGCGCACTAGCTGGGCTGTCAGCGCGATCTCGGGCACCAGCACAAGCGCCTGCCGGCCCTGGCGCATCACCCGCCCGATCGCGCGCAAATACAGCTCGGTCTTGCCGCTGCCGGTGACGCCGTGCAGCAAGAAGGGAGTTGGGAGTTGGGAGTTGGGAGTTGGGGCAATGTCTGAAACCCCCGACTCCCAACTCCTAACTGCTGACTCCTGTAGCGCATCGGCGATCGGCTTCCACGCGCGCTCCTGCGCCGAGGTCAGCGCCGGGGGGATGTCGGGCGGAACGGCGTCGCCGGCCAGCGGGTCGCGCCGCACCTCGCGCGCGCTGAGCTCCAGCAGCCCGCGCCGCTCCAGCGCCCGCAGCGTCGCCAGATCCGCGCCGGTCGCCTGATACAGCGCGGCAGCGGGGAACGGCAAGGGTGAGGGGGTCAGGGGGTCAGGGGGTGAGGGGGCGATACCCTCGCCTCTTCGCCTCCTCGTCCCCTCGCCCCCTCGCTCATCGGCGCGCTCTTCCGCTCGTGCAAGGGCTTGTTCTCTGAGGAACGAGAGGACTGCCCGCTGCTTCGGCGCGCGGGCGAGGTCGTCGATCGCTTGATCGAGCGCAGATGGGACGATCAGCAGCCGAACCATGCGCTCGGTGCGCGGGCGAGCGCGCGGGCGGCTGATCGACGCGCCACGGGTGGCCAGGCCGCGCTCCAGCAGCGCCGCATAGATCTCGCGCAGCTCCGAGTCGCCGCCGCGCAGAGCGCCGCGCAGGTTGCGCTCGGTCAGCTCGCCGCGTTGGCGCAGGAAATACAGCACCGCCCGCTCGCGCTCCGGCAGCGCGCCCAGCTCGGCGGCCATCCCGGCCGGCGTGGCCTGCCAGGTAGGCTCGGCCTGTTGCGATACGCCGGGCGGCAGCATCAGCGCCAGCGCATCGTAGAGCGGCGTGCGGTAGCGCTGGCTCAACCAGCGCGCCAGCCGCACCTGCGCCGGCGCCAATGCCGCCTCGGGATCGGCCACATCCACCAGGTCGCGCAGCACCGGTGCATCCGGCGCGGTCGGCGCGTCCGGGTCGGGGTGCAGGCGGTCGAGCGGCTGTGGGCGCAGATCGGAATTCGACGCATCGCCATCCAGCACCCAATCGCCGCTCTCCTGCTGGCGATATAGGTCGAGAATGATCCCCTGGACACGCTGGCGGCGCAGTGGCGCCCACACCAGTTGGCCGGGCCGCACCAGCGCGCGCAGCCGCCCAGGGACGCGATAGGTAAACACCGGGTCCGCCCCGGCGATAGTGGCGCGCACAGCCACGTCGGCAAGCAGTTCGGCAGGCATAGCACAAGTGTAGCACGTCCTGGGCAAGGTGACAAAACAGGACAGGTGACAAGATGACAAGATGACCGCATATATCATCTTGTCATCTTGTCACGGGCTGGAGCCTAGTAAGTGCAGCCAGCAGCTCATTCGAGGGATACTGCACGGCGATCAGCGTGCCGCCCAGATCGAACATGATCCACTCGGCGCTGCCACGGCGCTCGATCACGCGCCAGCCATTCACAGGCTTGCCGCGGATCCGGAAGCTTTCGGCGCTGCTGCTCTTCCACACGGCTGAGGAACGGAGATACGCACCAAGCTTTTGCTCCGAACCCTGGTAGAGGCTCACGGTCTGTTGGTTGCCATCGGCATCGGCGATCGAATAGCTCATCCGGATCGCAAAGCCATCCTGCAAGGCCTGCTCGAAGACATTCTGGTCGTTGTTGTCCCAGCGGGTGCCGGGCGCATCAGGTGGCGCCCCGGCGATGATCGAAAGCAGGGAGGGAGCAGCGCCCAGCACGACGTGCGTCGGCGTAAGCTCGCCGGTCTCGCTGATCACAATCGTTCGCGGCTCAGCCAGAGCAGTCGGCAGCTCGAACAGCGGCGTCTGCGCCAGCTCAAGCGCCTGCGTGATTGTGACGCTGGATGGTGGGGGCCGTTCAGGTTGGTTCTGTGTAAAGATCCAGCGCTGCAGCGCGACGGGCAAGCGGGCGTCGAACGTCGACGCTGGAACGCGCTCGGCCGGCAGCGACTCCTCGCTGACCAACTCCCACGATTGCAGCAGCGTGCCCGTCGCGGGCGGCCCAGCCCATGTCTGGATCTGAACGGCGCGGCCATTAGCATCCAGGCCGACCAAGGTCGTGAGCGTTGCCTCATTACGATCGGCCAGGTAAGGCCCCTGATCGGGGTCGCCATCCGGGTCATCGGTCGTCTGAAGATGATACAACCAGGCATAGTCGGGCTGCATGCACGAGCCGCCATCGCGCCAATTCTCTTCGATCTGCACGACGCTGCGCAGACCGTTCGGGCTCGTTTGCATTCTGGCCCCGCCACAGCCGATCATTCGCAAGATCGTATTCTGATCTTCATTATTGCGCTGATCGGGCTGAAGAAATGGGCTTGGAAAAGCGCTCACGCGGCTTGCCAGCGCGTCGTAGTACCAGGCCTGGTTCGGGCCGAGGTATTGCCGCCCGTAGATTTTCCCATCGGCGCCCATGGTGGTCGCCGCGCGCTCGCTTGTGCCCAGATTGTCGTCGCCGCGTGCCCAGTTATCCTGGATCACTTGTTCGGGCCACCCGCCGTAGCGCGGCCTGTGGTAGGGGTCGGGCAGTGGGTCAGGTTGCCCATCCTGCCGCTTGTAGACGCGCTCAACAAAGTGGCGCGTGGTCCCTACCGCCGGGCGAGGCGACAGCGCTTTGATCAGCGCCTCGAGCGCGGCGCGGTCGTGCTGGCCTGGGTCGGCGAACAGCCGCGCCTGGGCTAGATAGGCTTCCAATGTCGGCGAGCCAAGCGTGCGCAGCACCTGGAGCAGCTCAGCACGCGTGTAGCCGAACGCAGCGACCTGAGTGGTATGGAGCGCATTATCGATAGAATTGCCGAGATTATGATTTATTTGAGCCAGGTAGCCCTGGCTATTGCGCGCCAGGACGATCGCCTGCCGATTGTTGACCGCGATAACCTCGCCGCCGATCAGCGGCGTCCCTGTCGAGTAGGTGCCGATCTCCAGGCGCCGGCCATCCCCAATATAGACAAAGGTCAGACGTGTGGCATCATCGAACTGATTTCCGCGAATCGGCTGGGGGCCGTGGTTGAGCAAGAGCGCCGCACTCGCGCCGGGCGGTGGAGTGGCGGGCATCCACAGGCCGGTCCAGGCGAACTGATAGGCGATCATCAGCGATGTCACCGCTTCGGGCCGGACGAGCGGAAACGCGGGGTCGGCCAGCTTGCCGTTCTTGGAGAAGGCCCCTACCCCATTCCATGCATCGCTCAGCGTAAAGATACGCTCGCTGGCCTGCTTGCCGTCGAGCAGCTGCTCGGAAACCTGCCGCCAGGTGGTGCGCGTGGTCTGCTCGCTGCCGGCCGGGCCGATCAGCTCACGTACTTCACGCAGTCGGCCGCTGGCCTCATCGATCGCCAGCAACACTGTGATACGGCTGGTCGTGGCATCCGGCGCATCGGGCGGCAACGCCAGCGGGCTCATCCCATTGAAACTGATCAGGTCGAGCAGCGCGCCGTCGGCATCGCGCTGGCGGCCCCATGCGCGCAGCTCGGCCGTCTCTGCCTGGCGCAAATAGGCGCCGGCCAGACCCCACGCGCCCGCCACGAGCCGCGCATCCAGCATGCGGCGTTGCTGTTCGGGCGTGGCCTGAAGCTGCACGCGGTTGACTTGATTGTAGCTCAGCGGGTAGAGCGACGACACATAATTTTCGCTGATCGCATACCAGGCGCTGCTCGCCCCGTCGGCCAACTCGAACTCGTACGGGCCGCCGCCGCTATGGTGCACGAGCTGGAGGCGGTGCCGGCCGCTGGCCGGATCGATCCAGGCGTCGGCAGCCAGCAGGGCAGTCGTATTGTCGGGAAAGGCCCACTGGATCTCATAGCGGCCATGCCACACGCCCTGGCCAGGCAGCGGAGCATAGAGCTGGTCGCGCGCGCGCTGGACCAGATCGCGCGGCTGGGGCGCCTGGGCCAGCGCCGGCGCGCGGCCGGTGGGCGATGGCGTGGCGCCGCGCGGCCAGACCAGGAAGGCGATCAGCGCCAGCACCGGCAGCGCCACCAGCGCGATCCGCACACGCGGGTTGGAGAGCACCGCCCAACTGGGCGCCTTGGAAGTTGGCTGGGCGGCGACCTGAAGCTGATCGGCCAGCGCTGGCGGCAGGCGTATATCGCGCAGGGCGCCGCGCAGCGCTTCCTCGACGGCGGCGCTGAGCGACTGCCAGGCGTGCTCGGCGCTGCGGCAGGCAGAGCAGAGCGCCAGATGACCACGAATCGCCGCGTCGCTATGCAGGGCGGGATCGTTCAGCGCCAGCGCCGCGCGGGTCGGGCGGCAGGCTTCGGGCGCGTCGGTCCCGTCGAGCGCGAATTGTGGAGTTTCAGCAAGGGCAACGGGTGCCAGCGCCAGCAGCGCGTCACGCAGCGCCGCGCGTGTCCGGGCGGCTCGGGCGTTCTGGGCGCCAAGCGCCACAGCGGGACTCTCGGCATCGGTCGTGGTGCCAGAGCCAGGCTGGTGGGCTTCGCCAAGCAACTCGCCGGCTTGTTCCGGCTCGAACGAGCGCAGCATGGTCAGGCCAAGCGCCAGCCGCTCCCTGCGCGGCAGGCCTGCCAGCGCCGCCAGCAGCTCGGCCCGGCCTAGCAGCGCGCCGCGCGGGCGCGCCCACGCCGCCGTCCGAGCAGCCCGCCAGCGCCGGCGCTCGGATGGCAGCGCTCGCAGCAGCGCCGCGATCAGCGCCGACTCGTCGGGAGCGGCCCCGCTGATCGCCAGCTGACGTGTGGCCTTGATCAGCGCGCGGGCGGCGCTGGACTCGTCGGCGGCCAGTAGCAGCGCCAGCCGATAGATATCATCGCCGGAGCGCAGCAGCGCGCGCTCCAGTTCGATCGCGTTCGTCAAACTCACACAGACGCCTTCGTCGTGGGCAGCGACATCAATCACACCTCAATCAAGGTGCGGGAGGGTGAGCGCCCACAGATTGTGGTCAGACGCAAATCATTCACGCGTGCGATTTGGCACGTCGTCAGCATAGCACGCGCGTTGGCATGCGTCAATCCGATTGCCGATACAACCGTTCACATATGTTGACGCACGGACTACGCTTTTTGTTTTGTTCCTGGCTGAGCAACTGAGAGGCCATGAAGTAGTATAATTATCGCACAGAACCGGTTGTTTCAATCGACGAACGCTAGTGCGCGTGAACGCGCAGGGGCTTGAGGCGAGAGGCTTGCGTTCCTGATGCGCTTGAGCACTGCCTCAAAACCGCAAAGTTATCTTGATTTTGCACTAGGAGATGCTCGACCATGCCGGCTCCCACACCTACACTCGCATACACCGTTCGCGCCGTCCATTGCGACCACACCGCCGCCGATGAGGATGTCTACCAGGCGCTCGCGCGCGCCACTGCGCCGCTGGAGGCCGCCTGGGCCAGGCTCGGCCGCGCCAAAACGATCGCGATCAAGTTCAACCAGGACAAAGCCTCGAAAAACGTGGTGCTGTTCAAGGGCCAGCGCCAGCAGTTGGTCAGCGACAGTGTCGTGCGCGCCACGCTACGGCTGTTGCGCGAGCGCACCGACGCCCGGCTCTCCTGCGCCGACGTCAGTTTCTATACGATGTACAACGGCGAGACGCTGGCCAACACCACCAATATCGCCCACATCCTGCGCGAGTTCGAGGTCGAGTACCTCGACGGCACGCAGCCGCCGTATGTCACGGTTCAAACACCCGGCGGCGGCCAGATGTTTCGATCCTACGTGCTGATGGAAGGCGTGGCCGCGGCCGACGAGGTGGTCTCGGTGGCGACGATCAAGAACCACGCCTTTATGGGCGTCACCGGCTGCCTGAAGAACCTGTTCGGCCTGATGCCGCCCGAGCCGTTCGGCCGCCCGCGCACCTACTACCACCACCTGGTGCGCATGCCCTACATGCTGGCCGACATCGGCC
>DATFXE010000751.1:0-2254 GCA_035258585.1 Roseiflexaceae bacterium
CAGTGTGTTCAGATGCTACGAACTCGATCACATCCGTCCGATAGCCCATGATCCGTAGCGCCAGCGCCCGAAACGAGTCGGTCAGGATATCGGCCATGCGCTGCTTCAGAATGCCGTGGCGCAGCACCGGGCGGAACACCCCGCCGCTCTCCAGGCTGAGCTGTTCGTTCAGATCGTGGTGGCAGCATGGGGCGCAGACCAGCATGTGCGCCTCGGCGCGGATGGCCTGGGCGATCGCCTCGTCGGTGGCGGTGTCGCAGGCGTGCAGCGCCATCACCAGGTCCGGCGCGCACTCGGCCTCGAAGGCGATGATCGGCGTGTTCTGGAAGCACAGATCGCCGTATTCCAGCCGCGCGGCCAGGGCGGCGCACTTCTCGATCAGCCCGGTGTTGGTATCCACGCCGACCAGCCTGGCCGGGATGCCGCGGATGTTGTTGAGATAGTGGTAAGTCGCGAATGTCAGGTACGACGAGCCGCAGCCGCAGTCCAGCACCTCGATCGGCGAGCGCTCGAAGCGCTCGAGCTCGCCGGTCGCCTCGATCAGCGCCAAGAACTCGTTGATCTGGGCAAACTTGCCCTGCATGTTCGGCCGCACCTGGCCGTGCTCATTCATGATCCCGATCGCCTGCAAGAACCCGTCGGGCCGATCGGCCGGGATCGGCAGCGCCTTGGCGTGATTATGCACCAGTTCGGGCGCCATCGCAGTTGCCTGGCCGCTATGCCGATGGCGGTGGAGGATCGCTTTGCCTTTCTTAGTCAGCTGGATCTGTATATCCTCGCCGATCGTCTGGAGCACAATTGAGCTGTAAGGGATGTCCAGCGCCTCGTGAAGCCTGGCGCGCGCCTCGGGCCCATAGTAATTCTTCGAGACATCCTGCCTGGCGTCGAAGTAAGAAAATTGGAGCTGGCGCCGGCCGCGCAGCTCGATCGGGCGGACCACGATCTTCTGCCATGGTGCGGCCGGCCCGCGCACGATTCCCTTTAACGTCAGGCGTACGAAGTCATCTTCGTTCAACACAGCCTGCGTGACCAGCTCGTGGTAATCTTGTGTCATAACCCTGTTCTGGTATATATCAGATCAAATCGTGCCAGTATACCATTTATGTCCCAGAACTGACGCGGTCGTCCATTGCGGGGAGGTTTGGAGGGGCACCCAGAGGGTACCCGGCCGCCGTAGTGAGCCAGAAAGAAGAAGACCTTGGGGAGACGCCGGGTACCCTCTGGGTGTGGGCACCCGGCCTCCCCAAGCCCCTCCACCGCGTAGGTCCTGTCATGTCAGAATAGTTTACCCAACGGCGACTTGAGAGCGCTGATCAGTTTGTCGAGCTGCATTCTTCCCCGCCGCGATGTCAGATCGCTCAGATTGACCGTCCCGATCATATTCGGGCTGAGGCGGGCCGGAAGCGCGCCGCTGTCGACGTCGGCGATAAACGCCGTGAGCAGCCGGGTGCGATTCTCCTCAACGCCCATCGTTTGGCCCAGCACGCTCTCGAACTGCGCCATATTGTTATCCATGAACACAGGTGAGATCACCGCCAGCGTGCGCCGCGCCTGCTTCATGCCGCGCTCGACGTTGACTACCCGCGCCACGCCAAGCTCACCGACATCGTCGGAGATCGCCACTTGCAGACCAGCCGTTTGGAGCTCCGGCAGTAGTTTCTCCCAAACCCAGGTAGCGTCCGGCTCTTGCTCCGAATAGCTCACATACACGTCGTACTTATAGCCATCTTCGGTTTTTGGCACCACGCCCTTCTTGCCGCCCACATACAGCGCCACAGGGAAGTTCTCTTCCAACTCGCCTTTGAAGATCGGGTGCTGGTTCTTCTTCGCCGCAGTGATACGCGGCTGGATATACTCGAACAGGTCGAAGATCCGGATCAACCCATCCTCGCTGGCGATCCCGCCACGCAGCCCCTCCACCAGCTGCTGCGTGAACAGACTGTTTGATGCGCCCGGCAGCACCCATGAATACTCGTCGTCGCGTGAGGAGGCCAGTATCACGCGGCCCTTGCCGGATTTGAGCTGATCGTAGTAGCTTTCCGAGAAGCCGGCTTTGATCGCCGGGGCCAGCGCATCCTTCGGCTGGCCGATGCCGCCCGAGTGGCAGCAGTCGAACGCGACCAGCACCTTGCGCGCAGGGATGGCTCGCAGCGCCTGGGTAAATTCCGCGCCGGAGATAGCGGTTTGCGCCAATGCCTCGTCGGATGAGTAAACTGTATCTACTGGCAACAGGTATTCGCCCGCTGCCGGTCCT
>DATFXE010000752.1:0-9871 GCA_035258585.1 Roseiflexaceae bacterium
CCCGCCACAATCACGGTGCGGAGCGACTCCAGATTTGTGGCCTGCCGCTGCTCGATCACTAGTGCATAGAACGAGGGCAGGCAGATCAGGTGTGAGATGCGCTGCGCTTCGATCAGCTCGGCCACGCTTATCGGGTCGCGACGTCGCTCCTCTCCCGGCAGAACGATCTGGCCTCCCTGGCAGAGCGTCCAGAATATACCGGGCACCGAGCCGTCGAACGCGAACGAGGAGAGCAGCAGGAAGCGGTCGACCGGCTGGCCGTAGTAGGCCATGCGCGCACGGGTCGAATGAACCAGGTTTCGGTGCGTGACCGCGACACCCTTCGGCCGCCCGGTCGAGCCGGAGGTGTAGATGATGTAGGCCAGGTTGTCCGGCGCGACACCGCTGTCGAGGTCGTCGTCGCTCTCCTGGCTGATGCTCTCCCAGTCGCCCTCCAGGTCGACCACCGACCACTGACCACCGACCACCGTAGAATCGCGCTCCAGCCAGCCGCCAGCCCTCGCTCGTCGTTCGTCGTTCGCTGCGACCAGCAGGATGCGCGCCCCACTGTCCGCCAGCATCGCGGCCTGCCGATCGCGCGGGTAGGCGGGTTCGATCGGCACGTAGGCGCCGCCGGCCTTCAGGATGCCCAGTAGGCCCACCACCATGTCGATCGATTGCTCGACACGGATACCAACCGGCGTCTCTGGGCCAACGCCCAGCCTGCGCAAATGGCGCGCGAGCTGGTTGGTGCGGCGGCTTAGCTCGTCGTAGGTCATTCGGCGCCGGCCATCCACGACAGCGGTCGATGTGGGCGAGCGCCTGGTCTGCGCCTGAATCAGGTCGTGTATACGCGCGGCGGTCGGGTAGTCGATCGCCGGCCCGTTCGCCATGCTCAGCGTGGTTGCACGCTCGTGATCTGTGAGCAGTGGGAGGTCGAGCAGCCTTCTCTCGGGCGCCACACTTGCGCTCTCCAGGAGCGTCCGCCAGTACCCGGCCATGCGCTCGATCGTCGCGGCCTCGAACAGATCGGCGCTGTACTCGAACGTAGCCGTCAAGCCCTGCGGTGTCTCCTCGGCCAGCAGACTCAGATCGAATTTGGCGGTCGCGCCCGGCAGCTCGACGTGCGTAAGGGTCAGGCCCGCCGCGCACACTGGCAGGGCAGGCGTATTCTGCAGCACGAACATGACCTGGAACAACGGCTGGTGGCTCAGATCGCGCTTGGGTTGCAGCGTGCGAACCAGTTCCTCGAACGGAACGTCTTGGTGAGCGTAGGCGCCCACCGCCGTCTGGCGAACGCGCCCGAGCAGCTCCTCGAAGGTAGGATCGCCGCTCAGATCGGTGCGCAGCACCAGCGTGTTGACGAAGAAGCCGATCAGCGGCTCAAGCTCGCTGCGCCCACGGTTGGCGACGGCCGTGCCGACCAGTATATCCGTCTGGCCACAGCAGCGGCAGAGCAGCGCCTTGAACGCCGCGAGCAGTGTTATAAACAGCGTTGCGCCGCGCTGGCGGCTGAGCGTGTGGAGCGAATCGACCAGCTGTCTAGGCAGGGTAAGGGTGTGGGTCGATCCGCGGAAGCTGGCGACGGCCGGCCGCGGCCGATCGGCTGGCAGATCGAGCAAGGGCAGCTCGCCGCCGAGCCGCGTTCGCCAATAGGCTAGCTGTTCCCGCAGCACCAGGCTCTCCTGCTCGCCCGCACCGCCGAGCCACCGCCGCTGCCAGCGCGCGAAGTCGCGGTACTGGATCGCTGGCTCGGGGAGCGGCGAGGGCTCACCACCAGCGAATGCCGAGTGTAGCTCGACCAGCTCGCGGGCGAACACGGCGAGCGACCAGCCATCGGCGATAATGTGATGAAACGTGAGCAGTAACAGGTGATCGTCGTCATCGTTTTGGAGCAGGGATGCGCGCAGCAGCGGGCCGCGGGCAAGGTCGAAGGCCGTTTGCGCCTCGGTGTGTGCGCGTTGCACCGCCGCCTCGCGTTCGGCTTTACTCAGATGTCGCAGGTCGGTCACGCGCAGTAAGATCGGCAGATCGTCCGCGATGACCTGCACCGGCTGGCCATCGCGCTCGGCGAACGTCGTTCGCAGCGCCTCGTGGCGACGCACGATCTCCGCAACGGCGAGTTCCAGGGCCACGGAGTCGAGCGGGCCGCGCAGGCGCAGCGCGAAGGGTATGAGGTAGACCAGGTTGCCAGGCAACAGCCGGTCGAGGAACCAGAGCCGCTGTTGCGCCAACGATGCCGGCGCCTCGCTCTGCCGCAGCGAGGGCTCGAGTGGCATCTGCGCTGCGCCGCTCGCCTGCCCACCCAAGATCGCTAGCAGCTCGTGCTTGCGCGCCCCGAGCTCGGCCCGCAGTTCGGCCGACACAGCACCGAATGGCGCGCTGAATCGCAGCCGCTCCCCATCCAGCCAGAGCCGCACGTCGAGATGCCGCAGGCGTGATAGCAGATCGAGTGTGGTGCGGTCGGTCATAATTCTCCCTGCTCGCGCTCGTCTCCCGCGTCGTTCCGATCGCCACTGGCCACCACGCTTAGTGTCTCGACGTATTCGGCCAGTTGCGCTACTGTCGCCGCGTCGGGCGTCTCGAACAACGCACGCAGCGGTAGCTCGACCCCGAAGGCATCGCGAATACGCGAGACGAGCTGCACCGCCAGCAGCGAGTGGCCGCCGATCGAGAAGAAGTTTTCCCGTACGCCTATCGCTTGCACGCCCAGCAGCTCTTGCCAGAGCAGCGTCAATCGCGCTTCGACCGGCGTCCGCGGCTCCATATGCTCATGATCGGCTCCGGCTGCTTCGCCGACGTATTCGGGCGGCGGGAGGGCATGGCGGTCGATCTTGCCGTTGAGGGTGAGCGGCAGCGCGTCCAGCGGCACGAACGCCGCTGGGATCATGTAGTCGGGCAGTCGTTCGGCGAGGTGTCGCCGCAGCTCTGGGGCCAGGACGCGCGCGAATTTCGCTCGTGACGGATCGTTAGTGTAGGCGCGCCAGGACAACTCGAGGCCTCGCTCTGGCGTCTGTTGTTTGCGGCCCGTATGCTTCGCCGGCGCCGGGCGCTTTCGAAACACGACATCCACGCTGCCAGCAGGCCCGCCATCCGACCATGTGATGCTGGTCGCGTAGCCAAAATCTTCGCCGAGCGCCCACAATTCCTCCGGGTCGACGCCTGGTGCTGTGCGATCGGCTGCTTCTCGCAGCGCGCCGGCCGTTGTCAGACCGTCGCCGCCCATCAGCAGGACCGCGCCGCACGTATCTGCCCGAAGCCGCGCATTCGGCACACGCCGGATGCCGATCGAAGCCGCTGGCCGTGCCAGTAGCCCGCGCACATCGTCGAGCGTCAGCAGCTCGTCCAGCCAATCGAGCCATTCAGAAGGCGCAGCCGGAGCATCGATGTCAGCATGGATCAGCGCGTCGTAGCGGAAACGAACCATCTCATTCCAGAAGCGTCCTCGTTTGATCTCGACGTCGATCGCGCCGATACGCGGCAGGCGCTGTGGCAGAGAAGTGAACAGCGCTGGATCGATCACGAGCTCCTCTTCGCGCAGCATGCGCTGGTGCACCTGCTCGCGCAGGATCGTGAGCGGCAGCGACGCGTCGGCGCGGTGGAGTTGCACGGAGATATGGAAGGCTTCCAGCAGCGGTAGACTGCGCACATCGCCGACAAAGACGCGGCCGCCTTTGGCGAGAACCCGCAGCGCGCCTTCCAATACACGGATGAGGTATTCCGCGTCGGGAAAGTGCTGCGTGACGGAATTGATGATCACAAGATCGAAGGAGCCTTCCTCAATACCGTCGAGATCGTCGGCCGATCGCTCCATCAAGGTGACTTGTTGCAGATGCTGACGAGCCAGTTCATCGCGCAGCTGGCCGATCACCGCCGGCGATAGGTCGGTGGCAAGGTAGCGCTCGCAGTTGGGTGCGACGCGGAACAGCAGCAGGCCGGTGCCACACCCGATCTCGAGCACACGGCGCGGGCGCAGGGCGAGAATACGCTCGACGCTGCGATCGACCCACTCGCGCATCTCCTCGGCGGGGATCGGCTCGCCAGTATAGCTGCTGTTCCAACCCGCGATATTGAAGGTTGGGTCGGCGGCCGGCGCCGCGTACAGCTCATCGTAGACGGCCCGCCATTGCTCGAGCTGTGCGGACTGTTCGGACTCTCTGTTCGCTTGGCTGGCCTGCCGCCGCACGATATATGCGGCCAGGCGACGCTCGTTCGCGTCATCGTCATATGGCACGACCAGCGCCTCATGCACGGCCGGGTGGCCACGCAGCGCGTGCTCGATCTCGCCCGGCTCGACGCGGAAGCCGCGGATCTTGATCTGCTGGTCGGCGCGGCCCACGAACTCGATGTTGCCGTCCGGCAGCACGCGCGCGAGGTCGCCGGTACGGTATAGTCGCGCGCCAGGGCCATCGTCAAAGGGACTAGGGATGAAGCGTTCAGCGGTGAGCGCCGGCTGATTCATATAGCCGCGCGCCAGGCCCGCCCCCCCGATGTACAGCTCGCCGATCGCGCCCAGCGCGACCGGGCGCAAACGCTCGTCCAGCACGTATGCGGAAGTATTGGCGATCGGCTTACCGATCGGCACAGAACCACCGATCGGCCTTACGGATGCCTCGATCGTGTACAGCGTCGTCGTGATCGTCGTCTCGGTCAGCCCATAGGCGTTGATGCAGCGCACGCGCTCGCCCGCGATTGCGCGCCACGCGGTCAGGCTCGCGGCGCGGGCCTGCTCGGTGCCGACGACCACCAGACGCAGCGAGGATGGCAGCTCGCCAGCGGTACGATACTGGTCCTCCACCCACGCGTGCCAATAGGACGTCGGCAGGTTGAGCACTGTCAGGCGCTCGCACGCGATCAGGTGCGCTAGATCGGCGAAGGCAGGCGCTGTGGCATGTGGGCGCAGCACAACCACCCCGCCGCTCGCCCAGGTCGGAAAGATTTCCTCTGCCGCTACGTCGAAGCTGAGCGCGGCGAACTGCAGCACGCGGTCGCCCGGCTGCAGCCGGTAGGCCCGCGCCACGGCATCGCAGTGGTTAGTCAGGGCACCGTGGGTCACCCCGACCCCCTTGGGCGCACCGGTCGAGCCGGATGTGTAGATCACGTAGGCCAGGTGTTCAGGCGACAGATCGACCTTCGGGTCGTCCGTGGACTCGCGTGCAATGGCGTGCCAATCCGCAACCAGGTCAATCATCTCGGCGGAGAACCGAGAACCACCCGGAGAGTACCCGACCGAAAACCCTCCGCCTGCCGACAAGAGCAATTCTTGGTTGACCCTTCGGGTGCCCATTCTTGGTTCTTGAGCCGTCAGCACCAGACGCGGCTGGGCGTCCCCAAGCATGTACTCTAGCCGCGCGACAGGGGCATTTGGCGCAAGCGGCAGGTACGCGCCACCTGCCTTTAGGATACCAAGCATCCCAATGGCCATCTCGATCGATGGGTCGGCGCACAGCCCGACCACGATGTCCGGCCCGACGCCTAGCCGGCGCAGGTAGCGCGCAAGCTGATTCGCGCGGGCGTCGAGATCGCCGTAGCTCAAGGCGCGACGTGCCGACCAGCTGTCGCCGGCTGGAAGAACGACAGCCTCGGCGTCGGGAGTGCACAGCGTCTGCACCGCAAACAGGTGATGAATGCTCTGGCTGTTCTGCTTGAGGATCACATCACTCATATTTATCGAACAGCTTGTGGAGCTCGCGTGGGCGCGTGCGAGTCAGGTCGGCGACGCGGTCGTTCGCTTCGCGCAGGCGCTGGCTAAGCACGTTGATCAGCTCGAGCGACAGATCGGGGTGCTGGCGCGCCAGGGCGATCAGCGGCTCGCGGCGCAGCCGCAGGGCAAGCGTGTCGCGCAAGGCGATCGCGCTGGCCGAGCGCGGGCTGTTGTCGAACAGGTCGCTCTCGCCGAAATACGAGTGCGCCTCGACCGTCGCCACGCGCGCAAATGAGCCTTTACGCTTCTCTTGCTCGATCGCGATCCGGCCGCTGATGACGATGTACAGTGTGCCGCCCGGCTCACCGGCGTCGAAGACACGCGTTTCCTCCGCGAAAAACTCCTCCTCACACACGGTCGCGAGCACTTTGAGCTGCTCGATCGTCATTCCATAAAAGAACGGCACCTCTTTCAGGAAGATTATCTTTTCGATCGTTGAGAGCATCGGCTCCTCCTGCCGTGTTTTGCTATCGCGCGTATCCGCCGCGCCGATCTTGCGCATGGCAGCTCGAGCGGCGCAGCGCACCTCGTCGACCGGGTCGGCCAGCACGGAGCTTAGAATGGCCTCGATCTCTCGCATGCTGAACAGTTGCGTGGCCATAAGCTGGGGTTGAGGCCGGTTGTCCGGTACCGGCTCAGCCACGCTATCGCTGGCCATGTACGCCAGTTTGCTAAGCAGGTCCAGCCCGCCCAAAGTTCGCCGCGGGCGGCTGGAGCCATGAGCTTGCTCGACGGCTACTGATGGGGCCGGCACGGGCATGTGGTTCCTCGTGGCGGCCAGCGCCGCGCCGATCTCGCCGAGCACGAACAGCGAGATCGCGCGCAAGAGCGGCGCGTGTACGTCGGCGGCGAGTTGCTGGAGCGCGCTTGCCGCGCTGGGCCGGCGGATGTCCCAGGTGGCCTCAGCGATTTGCAGCAGATCGGATGGCAGCAGCGCCGGCTCGCATAGCGGCCCGATCAGGCTGGCGGTCTGCGGTGTCGTCAGCGACTCAATCGCCTCGATCGCGTTGGCGCGTACAAGCGCATCTTCACTGCGTAGCGTGCCGGCGATAACGTCGATCGCGGCCGAGCCGTGAATGGCCTGGAGCAAGAAGAAGATTTCTTCGAGCAGTGCCCGGTTCTTCTCGCGGATGGCGATCCGCAGCACTGTGGCGGTAGGGTAGGCATTACAGCCCTCCAGCGCCTCCATCCGGCCGATATTGGTGTAGATTGCGAGCAGGTTGCCGGTGACGTTCGCGGTGATCAGTCCGCCGAATTCGCGCCGGTTGACGCGGCTGAGAACGACTGCGGCCATCTTGCGGAGGTGCGGATCATGGGAAGCGAGCTGTGGGTGAACGTATGGCACGGCGCCCTTCCCGATCCGCACAAGCGCCTCCACCGCTGTCGAACGAATCGTCGGGCTCGTGTCGGCCAGCCCGTGAACCAGCGCCTCATGCGTATCGGCGGAGTCCAGCAGCCCCAGCACGACCAGCGCCGCCTGCCGGACCCGCTCGATCGAGTCGCTGGACAGCGTGTCCATCTGATGGCACACCCTCTGTGCCAGATCCCTCGGTAGCCCACGCCGCACCTGACGCTCAATTGCTAGCGCCGCCTCCAGGCGCACGGCGTCTTCCGGGTCGTCGAAAAAGTCGGTGAGTCGCCGTATCGCGCGCTCGTCGTCGATCGTCCCAAGAATATGGACGCCCAGCGCCCGGCGCTGCGGCTCCTGGTCTCGAAGCGCATGATCAAGCTCCGCGTTGGCTTGGGCCGGATCGTAGAAGTGCCTGGAGCCGGCAAGTTCAGACAGCACCTGCATACGCACCGCGGCGTCGGGGTCGCGCAGCATACCGAGCGCGATCGTTAGAAACTGATCGCTATCTGCGCCGAGAAGCTGCTCCATGCCATTGATCGCCGCCTGCCGCACGCGCCCGTCTGGATCGCCCAGGAGATCGGCGTAGATCCGGCGCGCCACCTCGCCACGTGCATCGGCCGCCGAGAGCACGTCGAGGAGGGCGGCGCGCACACGGGCATTCGCCGCCGATCGGGCAGTCTGCCCAAGGATCGAAATCGCCTCCGCGCCGCCGGCCTCGCTGATCAGCTTGGCCATGAAGATGGTGAACTCGTCGCTCGTGCTCTCCTCAAGCCTACGTTTGAGCCGATCTAACATCGCAGGGTCCACGATGCTTAGATGCGCAGCCTCATGTGAGAACAGGAACGAGTAGTCCTCCTGCTCCAGCAGCGTGATCAGCGCATGGACATACTTCTTACGAATCACCACGGTTGTCGCGGCGTATGAGATTGCGAATGCCCCGATCACCACTGTCAGCAGCCATGCAGTGGAAACGAATGGGAGGATGACCAGCAGCACGCCGCCGATCAGCGCGCCAAACGGCACCACGAGCCCGCCGATGAACGCGCGCGCGCGCCCTTTCACGCGCAGCGGGACGGCGTTGTAGAGCAGGCTGTCGATCGGGCTGCGAAATGCGGGCAGTAACACGTTTCGGTCGACATGCGAAATCGCGGCGGTGCTCAGCCCTGGCGCGATCAGCAGCGTCCCGCAGGCCAGCAGATCGCCGGCCGGGTGGATCAGTGCGGCATTGCCCATGCCAATCCGATTAATGATCCGGCTCAGCAGGAAGAGTTGGACGGGCAGAACGATCAGGTTGCCGATGCCGTTGAGCGTGCCGATGAAATTGGCAATACCCTCAGTCGTTTTGAGTTCGGCCAGCAGGATCTGGCTGCCGCGGTATTCGAGCAGCGTCAGCAACGCCACAAGCAGCAACGTAGAGAGCGCCATCCAGCGCAGATACCCCGACCCAACCACGAAGCGGTATCCCTCACAAATGTTGTCGAGGTACGGTGCCCGCTGAGCCGGTTGGGCCATGGCGAGCGTTGCGCCGCCGCGCTCGCGTTTCATCGGTCGCTCCGCGCGCGCCCGCGGCGTCAGCCAGACGAGCAGCGCCGTCCCGAGCAGCATCGCCAACCAGATGATAATGACACCGCTTGGCGGTAGCGCGCGATTAAGCAAGGGCATCGTCAGCCCAGCGACGATGCCGGCGATGCGTGTGCCGGTCGAGATGACCGGCACGATCCTTTTGGCGGCGCGCGAGTCGTAGAAGCCGTTGACGTAGGTGTACCAGTGCGTGGCGAAGATATCGTCGAGCGGGACAAATAAGAGCAGATAGAGCAGCGGATAGCCAACCGCCACCAACCCCCAGCCAAGCAGCACCAACCCGACGACAATGCCTGCGATCGTGACGCCGAGGATCGCTACGAGCAGCCGGTCATTCGGCGCGCGATCGGCGAACGCGGTGTATGCGATCGTCGCCGGCAGCGAGATCAGCGCCTTGGCGACGAAGAACCACGGCAGAAAACCGACGCCAACCTGGTTGAGGAACGATGCCGAAACGATCGTCTCGCCCCAGAGAATGCCGGTCGTCGTCATGAAGATCATGACATAGAGCAACGATGCTCGCGGCCACTCACCCGAGCGGATGTTGAGGAGCTTGCTCAGCAGGCGGATCATAGCGTCGTTCTGAAATGTGCGAGCGAGCGTTGCGGCCACCCGGCGCGACCATGTGTGGTACGTAGCTTGATCGGAATTATATGAGGAATACGCGCACCTGGGCTAAGCGAAGTGTGATCGGAATTGGTCGCCTTTTGCAAAGCCAAGGACGAAGGATCGCGGCGCAACTCTGCCGCTGTCCTTCGTCCTCCATTCCAATCTGCCCGCATGGTTCCACGGGACTCGAACGGTTACGCCACCAGCTTCGCTGCGACCTGTTTCAGCGCCACGGTGATCGGATGATCAGGGTAGCGCAGCGCGAAGATGCCCGCGCTGGCAAGCGCCATCATCTCGTCGGAGTGGGGCAGCACCGCCGCCACGTCGCAGTTGTAGGTCCTCTCGACGCTGGCCTCGACCTCTGCGGCGTCGAAGCTGGCGGGGACTTTGTTTACCACGAGCAGAAGCTTCTGCACATCCAGCTTGCGTGCGACGTCGATCGTCACGCCGGTGCCCTGGTAGTCCTGGTTGTCGGGCCGCATGATCACCGTCAAGGCATCCGAGATGGCGATCGAGAGCAGCGTCTCCTCATTCAATCCTGGGTGCGTGTCGATCATCAGCACGTCCAGCTCTAGCGCCTCGACCAGCCGGTGAAAGCCGTCGTTCAGCAGGCCCACGTCGTAGCCCTCACGCAGCACCTTGGCGAT
>DATFXE010000753.1:0-4001 GCA_035258585.1 Roseiflexaceae bacterium
TGAACACCGACACGCGCAGCACCGCGATCGTGCTCGACGCGCTGGTGCGGCTCGATCCCGCCAACCAGCTCAACCCCAACGTGGTACGCTGGCTGATGGTCGCACGCAAGGATGGCATCTGGGAGACAACCCAGGAGTCGGCGTGGGCGCTGATGGCGCTGACAGATTGGATGGAATACACCGGCGAGCTGAAGGCCGATTACGACTATGGCGTGTGGTTGAACAACCAGGAGCAGACATCCGGTCACATCGGCCAAGCCGACGTGCAGAAGCCGATCGTGCTGAAGATCAACGTTGCCGACTTGCTCAAAGATGCCGGTAACCAGCTGACGATCGGGCGCGGCGCAGGGAATGGGCGGCTGTACTACACCGCGCACCTGCGGGCCTTCCTGCCGGTCGAGCAGATCAAGGCGCTCGACCGCGGCGTGAGCGTGCGGCGGCGCTATGTGCTGGCGAGCTGCCAGGACGGCCCGAAATGTCCCGAGATAAAGGAGGTCAAGCTGGGCGAGGTGATCCGGGTCGAGCTGGAGATCGTCGCGCCGCACGACTTGTACTATGTTCAGCTCGAGGACCCACTGCCGGCCGGGGCTGAGGCGATCGACACTGGGCTGGCCACGACCAGCCTGCTGGCGCCGAACCCGAACCTCCAGCCGCCTGGCCCTGGCCCAATCCTCATGGAGGGACCAGTTGCCACGCCGCGTGCCGGCGGCGTGGCCAGCGGCGGCCCGGTGGACATCTACTGGGGCTGGTGGCACTGGTACAGCCGCAGCGAGCTGCGCGACGAGAAGGTGGCGCTGTTCGCCGACTATCTGCCGCGCGGGTCGTACCTCTACAGCTACACCATGCGCGCGACGTTGCCGGGCGAGTTCCGCGTCATCCCGACGACGGCGGGCGAGCTGTACTTCCCGGAGGTGTATGGGCGCGCCGATGGGCAGCTGCTGCGGATTAACGGTACGTAAATCGTGCAGGGCGTGTGGATGCCCGGGACACTTGCACAACTTGCGCCCTGCTACTATGATATAGGCCACGACAAAACCGTTTTACATACCAGAGGAACCAGAATTTATGAGTAATCAGCGTCTCCGAGTAGGCGTGATCGGGGCCGGCATCGGCGCGATCCATCTGAGCGCCTACGCGCAGATCCCCGAGGTCGAGATCGTCGCGCTGGCGGGGCTGGACGACGACCGGGTGCGGCGGGTGGCGGCCGAGTACAAGGTGCCGCGCACCTACCGCGAGTACGAGCAGCTGCTCGCAGCTCCGGATATCGACGCGGTCAGTATCTGCCTGCCCAACGTGCTGCATGCGCCGGTCAGCATAGCGGCGCTGCAGGCAGGCAAGCATGTACTGGTCGAGAAGCCGCTGGCGCGCACGCCGGAGGAAGGGCGCGCGATGATCGCGGCGGCCCAGGAGTACGGGCGCATCCTGATGGTCAGCTTCGACAAACGCTACCGCGGCGATGTGCAGTGGATCAAGCAGTATATCGACTCAGGCGCGGTCGGCAATATCTACTACGCCAAAGCGCACTGGATGCGGCGCGCCGGCATTCCGCGCCTGGGCAGCTGGTTCGTCAGCAAGGAGCAGGCCGGCGGCGGGCCGCTGATCGACCTGGGAGTGCATGTGCTTGATATCGCGATGTACCTGATGGGCGAGCCGATACCGCTGGCGGTTAGCGCCAACACCTACGCCGAGTTCGGCCCGCGCGGGCTGCACGGCTGGGCCAACGCGCGCTGGTCGACCGACGAGCACAACCGCTACGAGGTCGAAGACCTGGCGACCGCTTTCATCCGGCTCGACAGTGGGGCGACGCTGCTGCTCGAGGCCAGCTGGGCCACGCACAGCTCAGTTGGCGACGACTTTGGCGTGACGCTCTATGGCACCGAGGCGGGCGTGGAGCTGATGGTGCGCGACTACACCTACGACGATACCGTACGGACCTTCACAGATATTGCCGGCATGCCGACCGATCTGGCGCCAAAGATAGATAAGGGCGCCGGCGGCCATACCGAAGTGATCAGGCGCTTCGTGGCTGCGATTCTGCATGGCGGCCCGGCTACCCCGGCGCCGGAAGAGGGCTTGCTGCGCGCCGAGGTGCTGGATGCCTGCTACCGCTCGGCAGCCGCCGGGCGGGAGGTTAGTCTTGGAGATCGCTGAGTTGTAAGATCATAATACATCTTTTGTTGTTCGTTTTTTCGCTCGCAGAGCGAAAAAACGAACAACCTGAAAGGTGAAGTACCTTGTAACCCAGGTGGGGAGCCACCTCCTGGCGCCTGGTTGTGGCCGCTATATCCGCGGTGCTGAGGCGCGGTTTCTGCTCCTCATTTGCGATCGTCTTGCGCTCTCTGTTGTTCGGTCATTGTGCTACCTCCCTTTCGCGGGTTTCGAGCAGCTCCTCGAACAGTGCCCGGTAGTGAACCATTGCCTGCCTAAGATCCTCGGTGTTTGCCTCCCCGCGTTCGTTGGCGAGCGCGATCGTATGGGCGGCACGGTAATTCGCCAGCACGTTTGGATGATCGACCGAGATGTCGGCGGCGCGCTGCTCGAAGTCGCCGACCGGGTAGCCGCGCGCGCGCATCACTTCGGCCACCAGCCGATCGGCTTCGGCAATCGCCGCCGCCGGCTCGTCCACAAACTGCGCCTGGGTCGAATGCCAGGCAGTGACGAAACGATCTCGCTCCGCGGCTGCTAGCGGCTGGATGTCCAAGCGCTCGACCCGCTTTTTTCGGGCTTCGAGCTCGGCCTCGGCCTCGCGCTGGTCGCCTAGCTCACTCACGGTATGATCGTATTCCGGGCCGAACCGCTGGCGCAACTCCTCGGTTCGCCGCCTCTGTATGAATACCCACGCTACGACGCCAACCGCAATGAGAACGATCACGAGGAGAATGCCAACCGATGTATCCATTCCAAGTCTCCTTTCGCTATCCGATGCTGCCGGAAGCGTCTTTGTGCTCACGCTTGCACATTTCGTGCCCTGGTGGTCAGATTCCGCAGTTTGGTGATATCATCGCTGCAAATGCCAGGCAGGCAGCAGCAGGAGGCGTGTTCGCGGATGGCGAAGGTCTCCCTTTCTTCAGCGGACTATACCTACCAGCGTGCCGAAGTCGCTGCCGGCCATATACGCGAAATCGAACCGAACACCTTCGTTGATGAGCGCCCGGACACTGACGACCCTGACGCTTGCTTGCCGCATCATTATTGCGATGAGGCCGATGTGCCTGATTTGCTGCGCCGTTTCACGCTCGAACGGATATGGGTATCGGCGCATCCGACGGCAGCACCGCTTGAGCAAGGGTTGCGCGGCAAGTGGGTCGCCTGGGCGCGCAAACCAATGTAAGCGACTAAGATGCTCTGAGCTATCAGACTTCCGTCCGATTGACGTGGCTCGCCAAGCGTGCTATCCTACTGCCGATTTGTGAGAAAGGTATACCCATGCGCTGGAATAGTGACACAATTTGCTGGAGCTCATCGCGTGGGGGAATGCGGCCCGCCGGACATAGGCGTACTGTGCCCTGCGACCGGCGGAGAGTGTAAAGTCTTTCTTAGGTTATCATCGACGAAAGTCGTGGGCCAGTAGAGTGGCTCGCGGCTTTTTTGATTTACAGCCTTGGGCCATCCTGGCGCGCGAGTTGAGTGTCGGACATACGATTAGGCTGAGTTAGCCTGCGGCAGCAAGGTACTTTTCGATCAAGTTGACCTTTGACTTTTGCGCTCCGCGAGCGCAAAAGTCAAAGGTCAAAAGAAGAGAGCTGCTGTTGTAAGTCCGATTAGAGTAGGAGCAATCACACATGATCATTGCAGACATCAACAACATCGCGCGCATCCACGGCGGCCGGACGATCTTCAAGTCGGTCAGCTGGACGATCCAGGATGGCGAGAAGATCGGCCTGGTCGGGCCGAATGGGATCGGCAAATCGACGCTATTACGCGCGCTGGCCGGCCTGGAGCAGCCCGACGCCGGCGCGATCACGCTGCGGCGCGGCGCGCGGGTGGCGTACCTGCCGCAG
>DATFXE010000754.1:0-6968 GCA_035258585.1 Roseiflexaceae bacterium
CGCCACGCGCTCGTCGCGGGCGTAGTCCTCCATTTCGAGCGTGGTGTTCAGCTCGGCGAGCCGCTCCTCCTGCTCGTACAGTGCCGGCGTCTCGTCGTCGATCTGGCGTGCCTCGCGGCGCTGCGAGTCGATCTCGGCGCGCAGCCGGGCCTGCTCGCCAAGCTGCTGCTCCAGGGTGACGATTCGGTTCTCCAGGCGCGTGATCTCGCGATCCAGCGCGGCCGGGTCGCCCAGCGCCGCGATCGAAGCTTCGACGCGCGCCAGCTCGCCGCGCACGCCGCGCTCGTAATCGCCCTTGACCAGCTGGAGCTGGATCTCGTCGAGCGTGCGCTGGTCCTCGACCTGGCGTCGGCGCGTGTCCTCGGCGGCGTGCAAATCGCGCTCCAGCCGTGCGATCCGGCCGGCGACCTCCGGCAGGCGCGCCGTGCGTGTCTCCAGGGTTTTGATCTGCGCACGCTGCTGCTTGAGTCGTGCGTCGAGTGCATCAGCCTCGCGCTTGGCGGCGCTGAACTGGGCGCGCAGCTCTTTGCGCTCGCGGTCGTACTCCTCCTGGATATGCGCCACGCCGCCCGCGCCCAGCTCGCTGTTGCACAGTGGGCAGACATGCGTATCCTCGCCGAGCAGCGCCAGCTTGCGATTGATATCTTCGCCGCGCGCCTTGATCGCATCGCACTCCGAGCGCCGGGCGCCGGCCTGCTCGACCGCGGTGTGCTCTTCCTGCCGCTGCTGCTCCAGCGCCGCCAGATCGGCGTCGAGCTGGGCGCGTTCCTGGCCGGCTTGCGCCAGCTCGACACGCCAGCGCGGCTCGTCGCGCAGCGCCTCCGTCGCGTCCTTGACCTTGCGCTTGAGCTCCTCGCGCGTGCCGACCAGTGAGTCGTGCTTGAGCTGGATCTGGCCGTCGAGCCTGGCGCGGTGGAGCTGAAGCTCGCCTACGGTGCGGCTCTGCTCGCTCAGCTCGGCGCGGCGGGCGCGCGCGTCGGCCAGCTCCCTGGCGATCGGCGCCAGGCCGTCGAGCTGGGCGGTGAGCCGGGCGATCTCGGCCTCGATCTTGGGGCGTCGCGCTGCGCGCTCGCGCAGGCCCTTCAGCTCGCCCTCGGCGATCTTGAGGTCGGCGCGGATCTGGCGCTCGGCGTCGCGTAGCGCTTCGGCCTGGCCGCGGCGGCGCTCCTGCAGCGCTTCGTATGCGCCGCGTAGGCCATCCAGCCGCTCGCGCTCGGCCTCGGCCGCACGCAGCCCCTCGACGCCGGCCAGGATCTCGTCGCGCCGCTCCAGGATGTGCCGGCCCTCCTCCAGGGCGGCGCGCAACGTGGCCGACTCGCGCGCCAGCTGATCATTCTCGTCGCGTAGCTTGCGCAGCTGGGCATCCAGCGCGGCTCGCTGCGGCTTCAAGCCTTCCAGCGCCAGGACGCGCTCGTTGGCGCCGGCGTGCTCGGCCTCGGCGCGCGCCACCGCCGTGAGAATAGCGTCGACCTGGGTTTGCTGCTCATTGACCAGCTGGGCGTAGGTGGCCTGCTTGTCGGCCTGGCGCTGCAGCTCGCCGATCTGCCCCTCCAGCCCCTTCAGCTGGCCATCCAGGCCGCGGGCGCGCTCCTTGGATGCGGTCTCCAGCCGCTCGTACACATCGAGACCGAGAATGTCGGCCAGCACCTGCTTGCGGCGGCCGGGTTCCTTCTTGGTGAACTCGTCGGCGTGGCCCTGGCGCAGATAGGCCGAGTTGGCGAAGATATCGTAGTCCATCCGCAGGGTCGAGGTGATCGCCTGCTGGGTCTCGCGCAGGCCCATGCCGGGGTTGAGCACCTTCCAGCCGCCGTTGTGGCGCACCTGGAAGTCGAGCCAGCTCTGGCCGACGCGCTTGCCCTTGCTGCGCTTGCGGATGATCCGGTAATCCTGCCCGTCGAGCGCGAAGGTGAAGTCGACCTCCATCTCCTGCGCGCCAAGCGCGATCAGCTCGTCGTCGCTCTTGAGGCGCGCCTCGCCCCACAGCGCCCATGTCATCGCGTCCAGCAGCGCCGATTTGCCGGCGCCGTTCTCGCCCGAAAGACACGCGATCTGCATGCCGTCGAAGTCTAGCGGCGGCAGCTCGTCGCGGTAGCACATGAAGTTGCGCAGCACCAGCTTACGTGGGATCACGGGAGCCTCCGGCTGATTAGTGCGTAGTGCGAAGAGCCGCTACGACATACGCACTACGCACTATGTTAGTAGAACATGTTTTCGGAATTTGAATATCGCTATTATACGCATAGGGGAAGGGGGATGCAAGCTGAGTGATCCACGTGCCTTGCCAGTATGTGCTATACTCGACACACTTATCCACCCGCCTGTCCGTGTCACGAGTCCACCCATGCCCGATCCGCTTGCCCAGACGCTCCACGACTGGGGTAATTTCTACATGCTGGCTGGCGCCGCCTCGGCTACCCTGACCGGCCTCATGTTCGTTGCCATCTCGCTTGGCGCAGGGCTCGTCAACGAGCGCGCAACCCAAAGGGTACGCACATTCGTGACACCGATGGTCGTCAATTTTGCCGTGGTGCTGGTGATCGCCCTCCTCATCGCCATCCCCACGCTGACACGGCTCAAGCTTGGCGTGGTGTTGGCGCTCCTCGGTCTCAGTGGGATCGGCTACATTGGGATCACCTGCTTTCGCATGCTCTATCGGCATGAGCGGGAACAGCTCGATCGCCAGCACTGGGTCTGGCATTTTCTCCTGCCGGGGCTGAGCTACCTGCTGGTTACAAGCACAGCGGTCTGGCTGCTGCTGAGTGATGAAACAGGGCTCGACCAGCTGGCTATCGCGATCGCTCTGCTGCTGGTGGTCGGCATTCGCAACGCCTGGAATGTGACGCTGTGGATCGCCCAGCGCAGGTAGATCTCTTCAGACAAGAAGGCGCTTATGATGCACGAAACCTCCGCTTACCCCTTCCTGCCCATGCTATATATCGAACCAGAATAGAAAACCCGCCCTTGCTTTTGCGTGCTGGGGGCGGGCTTCTGCATATTCAGCTGAAGCTATGCGCCTATTACAGCAGATTACAAAACAGTTGCGCATTCATGCATAGGCGAGAAACGCATTGTAGCGCGTAGAACGCAACTGCTTACTGCCTCCTGCCACTTGCAAACTGCTATATGGGCTTGGCGTGGGGGACATTTTGGAGTACGATATCCAACCGAAGACTGGCGCTTATCCCCCTGCGGCTTCAATCGCTAGGTAGGGTAAGCGCCAGTCTTTGTGGGGTTCTGCTGCCACCCCGCCAAGAGTGATACTGCTGGCGAACTCGCCAGCCGGGGGGCGGGGGCCGCAGGCCCGAGACGTTTCGGTTTTGCGCCTGGTTCGGGCGGCAGAGCCGCCCGAACCAGGCGCAAAACCAAATGCATCTTGGAGGGCTTTGCCCTCCAAACCTCCCATCTGAGTAAGCCAGCAGTATCAAGAGTCTCAGCGAACCACTATGTCCAGTGCCTCCTCGCTCTACTCGGAACGATTCAGCACCTTGACAACCTATTCTGGTGCAGCGCCTTGTTCGCGCTGCCGAGCTCGGAACGCAATGTCACATATGCGTGCGGCGCGTGACACTGCACGTGGGTACCGAGGTACCGCCTCCTGGACACGCTGGTCTCATTGGCCAACTGCGTTTGCGCGCTCAGGTTGCACATAGCGCGCTACATAATCCAGCAGGTCATTGAGATCAAACGGTTTCGTCATGCACGCGACCCCATACCGATTGACAAGCGGTTGGGCGCGTTCGGCATAGGCCGTGATCAACACAACCGGCACATGCGGATAGATCGTACGCACATAGACGAGCAGTTCGTCGCCATTCAGCCCGAACATCTCAAGATCGAGCAGCAGCAGCGCGGGAAGACGCGCCAGGATAGCTGTGAGGGCTTCCTTGCCACTCACTGCCCTGCGGACAGCGTATCCGTCCCTCACGAGCGCCTTCACAATGACATTGAGAATCACCAGGTCATCATCGACGATCAGGACATCCCCGAATGTCGGTTGTGTTGTGGCGTGCGTCATGACGCTCCGGCCTAACTCTGCGCGTCGAGTGTGGTGTGACGCGCCGTGTTATAACCTGCTCTGGCGGCCGGCTTGAACGTCGAAACCCGCGCCCAGCTCGCCCGGTTATCTTTTGTCGCTACGCAGCGCGTTACCTGTGATGTGACGCGCTCAAAAATTCCTCGCTTGGCACAACATACCGCCGGACGCCCTCGAGGAGCAGCTCCAGCTCGAACGGCTTGGCAATATACTCGATTCCATCGATCGTCAAGAGCGGCTCGGCCAGGCCCGGGGTTGCTGCCATGATCAGAATTGAGAAGTCATAGCCAGCTGTCCGAAGGCGTTTCGCCAGTTCTGTCCCGTTCATGAACGGCATTCGGATGTCTGTCAGGAGCAGTGTGGGCGGCGCGGCTTCGATCGCCTCCCAGGCTACCCGACCGTCGCAAGCCCTCCGGACGCTGTAACCCTCATCCATCAACAGTTCAGTCACCAATTCGATGATCACGGGATCATCATCGACCACAAGTACATCGCCGACCACGGGATAGATGTCCTGGTGCATTGTGTGCCTCCGCAACGGTAAAGCGGGTCGCTCACGCACACGCGTGAGCCAGCAGTATGTTGTGGTCGTCGCGGACAGGCAGATAGTGGCGGTCACGGCCGGATTCGCGATGGATTCCTCCAGTCGAATCGTTGTTCTAGTACAACGCGACGCGGCAGTGCCGACATGGGCCACGCGCCGTATGCGATATACCGCCATAAGGGTGGATTGGGGTGTATTCCTTCGTGTCCAGCGCACCACAGTGCCTCCACACACTGCGGTGCGCCGGACCAGGCGAGCCGTTCACGCTGGCAACCTGGCCGGCATAAACGCGCAAGCGTCGCAGTGTGTTAGACTGATGGCTGGTCGGGTGGCCCGGTTGTTCCCTCTGGGGCTCCTGGCCAGCCTGGCACGCGGGTTGCTACGCCGCGTCGAGCATTTGTGTGGCAGGGGGCGAGATTCGCCCCAGGAAAAGCTGGTGCCGGTGACTGGACTTGAACCAGTGACCTAGCGATTATGAGTCGCTCGCTCTAACCACTGAGCTACACCGGCAGTTTGCCGCAATAAATAAACGCAATCGTCCGAATTGCGCGACCATTATGCTACCACAAGCCCCCACCTCTGTCAAACCAGTCGGCAGTAGGCGGTCGGCAGTAAGCAGTACGGCTGACTGCTGACTGCTTACTGCCGACCGCCTGCTATTGCTCCGCACAGGCGTATAGCAGATCGATCAACAGCTGGCCGTGGCGGATCAGGTCGGGCAGCAGGATACGCTCGTTCGGCGCGCTGATCGCGCAGTCGGGGCGCGCGCAGCCAATCGCCGCCACGGGGATGCCGAACGCCTCGGCGAAGAAGAACAGCGGCTGGGCAAATGGCCCTTGCGGCAGCAGCGGCAGCGGCGCGCTGTAGAGCTGCTCGCCGGCTTGCTGCACTCGCGCGATGAAGGGGTGGTCGAACGGCGTGTGGGCAGCCGGGTAGCCGCCCGGCAGGCGCTCGACGGCGATATCGGCCATGTTTTTGTTGGCTAAGTGTGCGCGCAGCAGGTCGCTGATCGCCTCCGGGTGCTGGCGCGGGACCAGCTGAAAATCGACCCGCGCGGTCGCTGCGACCGGGATGATCGGCAGGTCGCTGGCCGGCTCGACCGCCAGATCGGTGACATTGCATGTCGGCAGGGTTGCCTCGGTCCGCACCAGCGAGGCGCCATCCAGATCGAACAGAAATGAGCCAATATCCCATGCACGCTTGCGGCTGGCCTCGTCCATGCTCAGGCTGCGCAGTGCCTGGTTCTCGGCGCGGCTCGGCCCATCGACGTCGTCGTAGAAGCCGTCGATTAGCACTTCCTCCTGGTCGCTCTTGACCTGCCCGAGCGCCCACAGCAGCCGCCAGAGCGGGTTGGCTACGCTGGCGGCCATACCGGGGGGCAGTGCCTGGTTCGCGCCAGTGGTGCGCAGCCGCACTTGCAGCAGCCCCTTCGCCCCGGTGTAGCAGTAGGGCCGATCGTCCGGATCGCGCTCGCCGCCGGTGCCCAGGCATGCGTCCGCCTTGATCAGGCTATGAGCGCCAGCTACTGCCGCGCGCAGGCCCGGGCTGCCCGCCAGCGCCTCGCCCTCGGCCACGAGGATCACACCGCAAGGCAGCTCGCCATCGGACTCGAGCAGCGCGGCGATCGCGCTGAGGTGCGCGGCGAGCGGCCCCTTGCCGTCGGCGCAGCCGCGACCGTAGAGGGTTCCCTCGCGCTCGGCCATCTGGAATGGCTCATGGTGCCAGGCCCGCCACGGCCCCGAGGGCATCACATCATAGTGGTGATAGAGTAACAGCGTAAACGGCTGCCGCCCGGCCCGCCGCCCGACGACCACCGGCGCGCCGGGTGTCGCGATCGACGTGACTTGCAGGCCATGCCCGCGCATCAGCGCGGCGACACGAGCAGCCACAGCGGCTAGCTCTTCGGCCTCGCCAGGGCTGCCCGGTAGGCTCAGCAGCTGGTCGAGGTCGCTCATCAACCGATCGGTTGAGATGAGGGCTGGCTCGGTCACATTGCGCTCCAAGATGCTTCAGATATAGGTATTATAGCACAGCGATCCCGACAGAGTGACAGGGTGACGGGGTGACTGGGCGATGCTTTCTGTCAACTATGCACCCCATCACCGGCTTGCGGCGGTTGGACAAATCACGCAAAACACGGTAGACTCCAGCGGCCTTTTTGAAACCTGGAGCAATACCAAGCGATACACACTGACGCATCAGAATGTACAGGATTTAATCTACGTCTGCAATCTGCAATTGCACCAGACGAGGCCAGACACACACTCCAATGACATTGCTACCACGCTCCCGAATGCTGCTCCGCTTGCTCGGCGTGCTCGCCTGCCTTAGCATGCTGCTGGCC
The DNA here is from genome assembly GCA_035258585.1 of Roseiflexaceae bacterium. Classification (GTDB taxonomy): domain Bacteria; phylum Chloroflexota; class Chloroflexia; order Chloroflexales; family Roseiflexaceae; genus DATFXE01. The sequence goes on from DATFXE010000754.1 coordinate 6,922, forward strand.
GCCTGCGCGATCGAAGGCGGGGTCTCGCCGGCCACGCCTGTCGCCGT
>DATFXE010000755.1:0-6681 GCA_035258585.1 Roseiflexaceae bacterium
AGCATCCCCTCGTAGACATGCCCGCCTGCGGCATGTACGGCGCGCTCAAGCCGCGCCAGCCCATCAGCGTTCAGCGTTGCGGTTCCAGCCAGCACCTGCTCGCGGCCGGGCGCACCCGCAGCAACTGCCAGCGCGACTTGCCGATTGGCCCATGTCGGTAGCAGGATCTCGGCCAGGCTGCGGTTGCCCAGATACAGCTGGCCAGCCTCGGGTGGCTGAAGTGGGCCGCTGACTAGCCCGATATCCAAATCGCGCGCAAGCTGCTCCAGAGCCTCGAACCTCGTCTGTGTGTGTGCCATAGCTCCTCCTTTGGTGACCAATTGCACGATTGAGTAGCAAGCCGTATGCCAGCGCGCCTGTGCCACCAACAGCTCGTCGGTCATCTGCCAGACTTCTTCCGGATTGCAGACGGCGCCGACCAGCGGATCGTGCAGCATAGCCTGCTTCAGCGGCAGATGCGCTGATCGCAAATAGTATATCTCGCAGTCGGGTATACTATCTGAGGCGGCCGGTTCGATCGACCGCCCGATTCTCGGCGAGATAATCGCAGGAGGCGCTATGCCCAAAAACTATATCTGTGACATGGACGGAGTCCTGATACTGGGCTCTCAGGTGGTGCCAGGCGCGAACGAGTTCATCCAACGGCTCGAGCAGGCCGGCGCGAAGTTCCTGGTGCTGACCAACAACTCGCTCTACACCCCGCGCGACCTGCATGCACGCTTGCAGCGGATCGGGCTTCAGGTCCCGACGAACGCAATATACACCTCGGCCTTAGCAACCGCGCAGTTTCTCGCAACGCAGCGCCCTGGCGGCAGTGCATTCGTGATCGGAGAGGCTGGGCTGACCACCGCGCTGCACGATGTCGGTTATATCATCACCGATCAGCAGCCGGAGTACGTGGTCATCGGCGAGACAACCGCCTACAGTTTCGAGCGGATCACCCAGGCCATGCGTCTTGTGGCCGCCGGCGCGCGCTTCATCGCGACCAACCCGGATGTATCCGGGCCGGGTGAAGGCGGCATGGTGCCGGCTACAGGAGCTGTGGCCGCGCTGATCTCGGCCGCGACCGGAGTACAGCCTTATTACATCGGGAAGCCTAACCCGCTGATCATGCGCACTGCTTTGCGTACACTTGACGCGCATTCCGAGGATTCGGTGATGGTCGGCGACCGCATGGATACCGATATCATTATCGGCACCGAGAGCGGCCTGGAGACCATTCTCGTGCTCACCGGCGTGACACGGCGCGAGAACGTCGAACGCTACCCCTACCGCCCGACGCATATCGTCGATTCGGTGGCCGATATTGTGGTGTGAACCGATACACGGTCATCTCGCGATCGTCCGCCCGCTCGCGACGGCCTTTTCGGCGCCGAAGGCCGACTCGCCGGCGCGCGCGCCGATCACCACATTGCGGCCAATGATTGCGCCCGCTGGTATGCGCGCGCGCCGGCCGGCCACCGTCAGGCCGGTGTTAAGGCGCTCGGGCGCGGCCTGGTTGGGCGTATTATCCTCGCTATCGCCAAGGCGCGCCTCGGCGCCGACGACAATCTCCTTATCCAGGATGCAGTGATCCACCATGGCGCCGGCCTCGACGACGGTATCGGTCATCAGTATCGAGTCGCGCACGATCGCGCCAGGCGCAACGATCACACCGGGGCCGATCACCGAGCGCGTGACCTGGCCGTGAATCTGGCAGCCGTCGCAGAGCAGGTCGCCCTCGATCCGCGCCTCCGCCCCGATCAGAACGGCTGGTCGCTCCTCGCTCTTGGTATGAATCACCCACTCTGGGTCATAGAGATCCAGCGCGGGTGTCTCGACCAGCAGCGCCATGTTGGCGTCGTAGTATGCCTGCACGGTGCCGACATCGGCCCAGTAGCCTTGGAAGTGGTAGGCGGCCACGCTGGTCTGCCTGATGATCGTGGGCATGATCTCGCTGCCAAAGTCGTTCTGCGTGCCGCCGGCCAGCAGCTCGATCAGGAAGCTCTTGCGGAAGACATAGATACCCATCGAGGCCAGGCTCGAGCGCGATCGGCGCGGCTTCTCCTCGAAGCGGCTGACGGTGCCGTCGGAGTCAACCGCCACGATCCCGTAGCGGTGAACCTCGTGCGGGTTGACGCTATGGACCGCCACCGTCATGTCAGCGTCGCGGTCCTGGTGGATCTGGAGCATCGGCCGGTAGTCCATCTTGTAGATATGATCGCCGGCCAGCACCAGCACCGCGTCGACCGGCTGCTCGGCGATGAAATCCAGGTGGCCGCGCACCGCGTCGGCGTTGCCGCGCTGCCAATCGCCGCCCTCGCTGGTCAGAAAGGGGTGCAGCACGCGCACGCCGCCGATCCGCCGATCGAGATCCCAGGGCTTGCCGACGCCGATATGCTCATGCAGCGAGCGCGGGCGGTACTGGGTCAGCACGCCGACATTGTAGATGCCGGAGTTGACGCAGTTCGAGAGCGGAAAATCGACGATCCGGTACTTACCGGCGAACGGCACGGCCGCCTCGGATCGCTCGGCCGTCAGGACGCTGAGCGCCCTGCTCTCGCCGCCAGCCAAAATCAATGCTAGTGTACGAAGCATTGTCGTCTCCATCAGACAAGGAGACAAGGAGACAAGGAGAAATCGCACCAGACTTTCTCCTTGTCTCGCCTTCCCCCTGTCTCCTTGTCTAAGGGATCTGGAAAATCTAAATCATCCCTGGGGAGGTGTGGAGGGGGCACCCAGAGGGTACCCGGGCCCCTCCACACCTCCTCAGGGTGGGGTTCGGGGGCGGGCTGCGCCCGCCCCCGAACCCCCACCCTGGGATGTTTTGAAATTTCTGAGTCCCTAAATGGTGTCGCCCGACGCCAGCTCAGCGGATGGGAAGTGCTCCTCTTCGCGGTCGGCGTTGATCACCACGTTGCGCCCGACGCGCAAATTAGCCGGCAGATGCGCGCTCTTGCCCACCACGCTGACGCCAGTGGTGATCTTGTCAGGCTCCAGCTTGTTGGGGATAGTCAGATCGTCGCCGTAGCCCAGCCGCACGCCCGCGCCGATCACCACGTTCTTGTCCACAATCACGCGATCGAGCACCGCGCCCGGGCCGATCCAGGTGTCGTTCATTACCACGCTGTCGCGCACGATCGCGCCCGGCGAGACATACACGCCCGGCGAAAGCACCGAGCGCTCGACCCGCCCGCGCACGATCGCGCCGTTGCAGATCATGCTCTGGCCGACACGCGATTGCGGACCGAACTTGGCCGGCGGGCGCTCCTCACTACGCGTGTGGATCACCCACTGTGGGTCATACAGCTGCAAGGTGTTCTCGGGATTCAGCAGCTCCATGCTGGTCTCCCAGTACGACTGGATGGTGCCGACGTCGACCCAGTAGCCCTCGAACGGGTAGGCGGCGACGCGGTCCTCTTTGATCATGGCCGGGATGACATGCTTGCCGAAATCGATCCGCAAATTGCCTTCGCCGCCTTCCGAGAGCCGGCGGACCAGCACGTCGGCCGAGAAGACATAGATGCCCATGTTGGCCAGCGTACCCTTGTCGCGCGCCTTGGGCTTCTCGGTGAACTCGGTCACGCGCATGCCCTCGTCGACGGTCATGATCCCGAATCGATCGGTCTCCTCCAGCGGCACATGCATCACCGCCACGGTCAGGTCGGCATGATGGCGCTGGTGGAAATCGACCATCTGGCTGTAGTCCATCTTGTAAATGTGATCGCCCGAGAGGATCACCACCAGGTCGGCCCGACGCTCGCGAATATAGTTCAGGTTCTGAAAGACCGCGTCGGCGGTGCCCTTGTACCAGCTCTCGTCGCGGCGGCCCTGGTAGGGCTGGAGCAGCTGCACACCGCCATTGCTACGATCGAGATCCCAGGGCTTGCCATTGCCGATATGGTTGTTAAGCGAGTGTGGGCGATACTGGGTCAGGATGGCGGCGTCGAAGATCCCGGAGTTGACGCAGTTGGAGAGTGGAAAGTCGATGATCCGAAACTTGCCGGCGAAAGGCACCGAAGGCTTGGCGCGTTTCTCTGAGAGAACGCTAAGGCGCGTCCCCTCGCCACCGGCCATAATCATAGCGACGATTCGCACGGGAACCTCCAGCACTGTTGATCGGGCGATACACTGGAGCATGTCGGATGATGTGGCAAATACTATACCATAGGTCGTAAACACTGTCACATACTGATCTAGAACAAACCGAATCCTCAGTGCGTCAGCGGCAGCAGCGACGGCTTGATGCCCAGCAGCACTCCGGCGACCCAGAGCGCCACGCCGCTCACGATCACAAACAGGACCAGCGCCAGCGTCACTAGCCTCCCGCCACGCCGCCACAGGCGATCGAGCAGCGTACCCAGCGCCAGGCAGATCAGCGGCGTCGCGAAATATAGGTAGCGCACCAGCAGCCCAAGCGCGAAGTACACGCCCATGAACAGCAGGCTGACCAGCAGCCAGGCCACGATCAGCGGGCGACCGAGCGCGTGCGCCGAACGCTGCCGCAGCAGCTGGACGAACCCAAGCGGGGCCAGGTAGATCAGCGGCGGCAGAAAGCCAAGCGCCAGCGCCTGGCCGACCCAGCTCAGCTTGGTGCCACGCTCGGCCCAGCTGCGGACGAACGATTCGGCCAGACTCGGCGGGATTGGCGCCTCAGCCGGCCGCGTCAGCAGCGGATCAATCACCGCCGAGAAGTAGAACAGCCCCGTCACGATGCCCGCAAGCAGCAAGCCGCCCACCGTCGCCGCGCGGGCTGGCGGGGCGAGGCGCGACCAGCCCAACAGCAGGCAGGCGCCGAGCAGCGCCAGAATCAGCACCAGCGCGCCCACATGCATCAGCAGGCAGATCACACAGATCGCCACCAACGCCGCCAGCACCTGGCGCGATGGGCGGCGTTGGAGCCGCAGCAGCGCCCACATGAGCGCCAGCCCGGCTGTCTGCGCCAGCGCGTTGGTCGCAAAGCCCCACCAGAGCATGGTTATGTTGATCGGCAGCGCCAGGTATAGCGCCAGCGCCAGCAGCCCGGCCCGCGCACTCAGCCCCAGCTCGCGCGCCAGCAGCAGCAGGAACAGGCAGCCCAGCCCATCGCCCAGCGCCACGCCAATCTGGACCGCCAGGCGCTCGGAGGGCAGCAGCAGCTGGAGCGGCATCATCAGCACATAGCCGATCGGCGGGTTGAAGATCGGGCGGTTCTGAAACTCGGAAGGCGCGGAGAAGATGTAGAGGTTGCCCTGGGTCGCGGCATCCAGCCAGAGATGGTGGAAGCCGACGTCGTGCATGTCGAACAGCGGGTGGGTGGCACCCAGCAGGCGCAGCGCCAGCGCGGCGCCCAGCAACGCCCAGGCGACACCGGCCTGCTGCGGCGACATCCACGGCGCGAGCAGGCGCTTCAGGCGGGGCGCGAGCAGCACTGTGGCGGCAAGTATCAGCCCAATCTCGACCAGCCAGAGGCCAAGCGCGGCGCTGACCCACAGCGGCTGTTGCAGGTTTGCGCCGATCAGCGCCCCGGCTAGTAGCGCCGCGGCGCCCACGGTCCAGCGCCAGGGTACATCCAGCAGGCCCAGCGTCAGCAGCGCCAGCCCCAGCAACAGCGCCTGGCCGCCGAACTGCCAGGGTGTCGGGCCGGCCGACCGATCGAGCTCGCGCAGCTCCAGCCAGTCCAGCCCGAAGCCAAGCTCGCGGTCGTCATTCGGCGTCGAGTAGACCGGCGTCACAAAGCCGACATCGACAGTCGGGCTAGTGGAATCGCGCGGCAGCAGCACGCGGTAGACTCGCAGGTCGCGCTCCATCTGAATACCGGCCCAGGGCTGCCCGCCCACATCCAGCCGCACGATCGGCGATGCCACGCCAGCCGGCCGCCAGCCGTGCGCATGGAGCCGCAACTCCTGGTAGCGGCTGCTCAGGTTCGGCAGGCGCAGCTGGGCTGTCCCACCGGTCCAGCGAAAGCTCTCGGTCGCATTCTTTTCCGGCTCATTGAAGCCGCTGAGGTAGGTAACATCCCCGTGCGCCCCGACCTCGACGCGCAGTTTCGGGGCGGCAACGAGGCTGAACCAGAGCAGCGGCAGCGCCAACGCGAATATCGCCGTCAGCCACAGCCATATACGTCTGAGCGTATTGGAAAGGCCGGCCTCGCGACCCAACAGCCGCTCTGTCAATGCACGGTAGCTCTTCAGTTCAACAATCGCCATACAATCCTGAAAAGATGACAAGATGACAAGATGATGGGATCAAATCATCTTGTCATCTTGTCACCCTGTCACTCGCGCTCGCCGACCAGCGCCATCAGCTGCGCATACACCAGGCCGTTGGTGGCGATCGCCTCACCGGAATGGATGGTCTGCTCGCCGCTCCAGTCGGTAAACGTGCCGCCGGCCTCGCTTATCACCGGCAGCGGCGCGGCCACATCCCACACGCTGACGACCGGGTCGAGCATGACCTCGGCACGGCCAGTCGCCACCAGCACATACCCATATGCATCGCCCCAGGAGCGTTGGAGCTTGGTCGCAGCGACCATACGCCGGTAGGCCGCGGCGCGCCCGTGCTTGGCCATGCTCTCGGCGTCGGTGGCGAGCAGCAGCGAGTCGCTCAGCGCGGCCACGCCGGAGACATGCGCGCGCCGGCCATTCCAGCTGCACCCTTCGCCGCGCGCCGCGTGCAGCAGCTCGCCCATCCCTGGGATGTTGATCGCGCCCACCACACTTT
>DATFXE010000756.1:0-4756 GCA_035258585.1 Roseiflexaceae bacterium
TGGGCATCGACGACCAGCAGGCTGAAGTCCAGGCTGCCAGAGCGCTTGCTGGAGCCAAGGGCGATGAGAGCGCCAGTGGCGGAAACAAAGCTTGGGGAAAAGAAGGCCGGACCGTGACACAGTCTGGCTCTTCGAATGTACTTGTGAAACCTATAGCAAATCGTTAGCTTGGCCTCATCTGGCGCTTATCTCTCCATTCTACGATAGCAGGATACTGCGCCTGATAAATGGAGAGAGGAGATGCGCGCGTCTCGCCTCAGCCTCACACTGCTGATGATCGTCTTATCACTCGCGCCGTCCAGCCGAGCTGCCCGCGCGGCGCAGCCAGTAGAAAGCTGCGCAGGCGCCAAGTGCCAGATCTACCTTTCCCTGATCGCACACAATCCGCAGGTTATGCTGTTTGCCCCTACCAGCGGCGCGAGCATTAGCTCGCTGGCGCCGGTGCTGGCGTGGTGGGCGCCAATTGCGGGCATGTATCGTATCCAGGTAACCGAAGACTCGGCCTTCGCGCCAACCAGCAGCTTCGCGGTGAGCGAGACCAAGGATGTTAAAGAGCCGCTGCCAGCACAGATTATCACGCTGATAAACACCAATCTGAAGCCGCTTCAGACATACTACTGGCGGGTCGAGAAAACCGGCAAGGAGAGCGGGCTGTTTACAGCATCGGCATACTTCAAGACGCCTGCGAAAAATGACAGACTGCTGCCGCCTGGGGTCCAACTCCTTTCTCCCGCGAACAACGGCAGCGTCGCTGCATCGAATGTGGTGCTCTCCTGGCAGCCGCTTACGGGGGCTTTGTACTACCGTTTTCGAGTCTACGACGCTAACAATGTGCTCGTTAGCGGTATTCCGGCGGAGGTTGACGCTGCGATGACGTCGATAGGCGTGCCGAATCTGATCCCTGGCATGACCTACCACTGGAAGGTCAAGGCGCTGAACGGCTACGGCTGGGGGCCATATCTGGCAGACCACTATTTCAAGGCGACCTGAGCACGCTGGCGACCGCGTCTTATGCTACAATACTGGGCAGGCACCGCCACCGTAGCATAGATAGGTTCACCAGAACATGAGTTTCCCCACGATCGACGACCTCCAGCGCGCGCTGGCCGCACATGACTATGTAGCCGATCGCCCGCTCGCCACCGCGATATTTCTCGCGCTCAAGCTGCGTAAGCCGCTATTGCTCGAAGGCGAGGCCGGCGTCGGAAAGACCGAGGTCGCCAAGACACTGGCGCGCATGCTCGATCGGCACCTCATCCGCTTGCAGTGCTACGAGGGGCTGGACGTCAATACGACGATCTATGAATGGAATTATACCCGCCAGATGCTCCAGATCCGGATGCTCGAGAGCGGCGGCGCCGGCGGAAACCGGGCGTTGGATGAAATATTCGGCCCTGAGTTTCTCATCAAGCGCCCGCTGCTCCAGGCGATCGAGGAGAGCCAGGATCAGCCGCCGATCCTGCTGATCGACGAGATCGACCGTGCCGATGAGGAGTTCGAGGCGTTTCTGCTCGAGCTGCTCTCGGATTGGCAGATCAGCATCCCAGAGATCGGCACCATCCGCGCCACCCAGCCGCCGATCGTGATCATCACCAGCAACCGTACCCGTGAGGTCCACGATGCGCTCAAGCGCCGCTGCCTGTTCTACTGGATCGATTACCCCACGCTGGAGAAAGAGCAGCGGATCGTGGCGGCACGCGTGCCCGGCGCCTCCGAGCAGCTCTCGCGCCAGGTGGTCGCCTTCGTACAAGAGCTGCGTAAGCTCGACCTGTACAAGCTGCCTGGCGTGGCCGAGACGCTCGACTGGGCCAGCGCGCTAGTTGCGCTTGATACCCATGCGCTCAGCGTCGACGCCGTCGAGGATACGCTCGGCGCCATCTTGAAATATCAGGACGATATCAACCAGGTGCGCGGCGGCGGAGTCAGGTCGCTGCTGGAGAAAGTGACTCGCTAAACGTTAGGGACTCAGAAATTTTAAAACATCCCAGGGTGGGGGGGCCTTCGGCCCCTCCACACCTCCCCAGAGATGATTTAGATTTTCCAGATCCCTTAGACAAGGAGACAAGGAGATAATCGGACAAGATCCCCTGATCTCCGTCTGCTTGTCTTTCTCTAGATCGCCACAACACCATGGATAATTCGCTGCCTCTAGAAAGCTCCGGACATATTTTAGAACACGTCCTGGCCTTCACCCGTCTGCTGCGCGAGATGGGCGTGGATGTCAGCCCCGGGCAGGCGCTGGAACTGGTGCGCGCGCTCGACTATGCGTCGATCACCAGCCGCGAGGATTTCCGCGGCGCGGCGCGCTGCACGCTGATCCGGCGCCACGAGGATCTGCCGCTGTTCGACACGGCATTCGCATTCTATTGGCGATCGAGCAGCGGAGCCGACCCCGCGATGATGGCCATTCCAATGGTCAAGGCACCTGCCAAGCCGCTGCGCCTGCCGCGTCGCCAGCGCGCCCAGGATGGCGAGGATGGCACGGGCGACGAGCAGCCCGAGCGGGAGGAGCAGATCGAGATCCTGCTCTCGTACAGCGCCGGCGAGGCGCTGCGCACAAAGGATTTCGGCAGCTTCACCTGGGAAGAAGTACAGGCATGTAAAGCGCTGCTGAAGGATCTGGCCTGGCGTGTCGAGCCGCGCAAGACCCGGCGCAAGCGTCCAACCCCGCGCGGCCATCAGATCGACATGCGCCGGGTGCTGCGGCGCAACCTGCGCTACGGCGGCGAGCCGATCGAGCTGACCTGGCGTGCCCAGCGCACACACCAGCGCCCGCTGGTGGTGCTGTGCGATATTAGCGGCTCGATGGATCGCTACAGTCGTATTCTGCTCCAGTTCATCCACACGATCTCGAACGGCCTGCACGACGTCGAGGCGTTCGTCTTCGGCACACGCCTGACGCGCGTCACGCGTGTGCTGCGCCAGCGCGACATCGACGACGCGATCGGCGCGGTCAGCAAGCATGTCAACGATTGGTCCGGCGGCACGCGCATCGGCGCAACGCTCAAGGAGTTCAACTTCTTCTGGGGCCGGCGAGTGCTCGGGCGCGGCGCGGTGGTGCTGCTGATCAGCGACGGCTGGGATCGCGGCGACCCGGCGCTGCTGGGCGACGAGATGGCGCGGCTCCAGCGATCGTGCCATCGCCTGATCTGGCTCAACCCACTGCTCGGTAGCCGCGACTACCAGCCGCTGACCCAGGGCATGCAGGCAGCGCTGCCGTATGTCGACGACTTCCTGCCGGTTCACAACCTGGCCAGCCTCGAGCAGCTTGGCGAGCGTCTCTCGGCGATCGGCGACCGCCGGCCAGAGCGCAAGCAGCGGCCCCTCCACGCAGCCTAGTGCAAAATCGAGATAGCTTTTCGGCTTTGGCGTAAGGCTCGATCGCATCAGGAACACAAGCCTCTAGCCTCAAGTCCCCAGCCTCTGCCCTCAAAGGGCACTAGCTTTAGTCGGTGTGAAACACTTCCTTCATGGCCGCCCACCACTCGCCCGGCTGTCGATCCGGCAGCGGATCTTGCAACGGGTCGGTGTGGGTCCACCATTCGCGCGTCTTCGGGTCGGCGGCGATCCTCGCCATATCGGCGACATAGTCGTCGCCGATATATTCGAAGTATGAGAACAGCACATTCCCGTAGCGAAAGATCGAGTAGTTGCGGATATTGGCGGCGTAAATCGTCGCCAGCACCTTGGGCCAGGCGTCGGCGTGCAGCCGCTCGTACTCCGCGATGCCCTCCGGCTTCACGCCGATCACCGATCCGTAGCGTTGCATCGATTGCCTCCGTCTTTGACGGCTGTTCTTCTTTTCAGTCTTTAGACAAGGTTTTCAAAGGCGGTTTTTGCTTTACAGTCGGTTGGTAGGGGTGGAGGATTGGGGGCGCAGCCTCCAGTCCCCCACCCCTACCACCTGATACTGCTGGCAAACTCCCCAGGTGGGGGTCACCCAGAGGGTACCCGGGGCCGCTGGCCCCCGAGGCGTTTCTTTTTTGCACCTGGTTCGGGTGGCAAAGCCGCCCGAACCAGGTGCAAAACCAAATGCATCTTGGAGGGCAAAGCCCTCCAAACCTCCCATCTGAGTAAGCCAGCAGTATCACCAACTGTGCCGATTGCAGTGGTATGGCCAACGCTCAATCTGCAATCTGCAATCACACTAGGTGGTGTGCTCGCGCAGCCACTTGATGCTCATCCCGATGCTTTCCAGGGGCGAGCGCTTGGAAGTGTCCTGCTCGACGATCAGCCACTCGACGCCCGCAGCTGGCGCGGCCGCGACGATCGGACGGTAGTCGATCGCACCGTAGCCGACCTCGGCCCAATCGCCGTTGGCGGCAACATCTTTGACGTGGATCAGCGGTAGGCGCCCGGCCAGCTTGCGCATCTCAGTGAGCGGGTCGCGGCCAGCCTTGTGGACCCAGCCGCAGTCCAGCTCGAAATTGACCCGTGGGTCGGTCTGCTCCAGCAGGATATCCAGCCCGGTCTTCCCATTCTGCTCGCGCAGCTCGAAATCGTGGTTGTGGTAGGCCAGGCGCATGCCGGCTGCGGCGACCGGCCCGGCGAGCCGATTCAGCGTCGCGGCAAGCCCGGCCCAATCGCCGCGCAGCTGCTCGGGAATCGATGGCACCACCAGCAGCGAGCAGCCGAGCGCCTGGTAGGTCTCGATCGTGCGGTCGAGCTCGTTTTCGAACAGGGTCAGCGCCACATGTGCGCTGCACGCCTTTAGCCCCAGGCTGTCGAGCTGCGCGCGCAGCTCGCGCGCGGCGCC
>DATFXE010000757.1:0-4851 GCA_035258585.1 Roseiflexaceae bacterium
CGCCTTCCGCGACAGCGCCGGTGTCACCTACTCGACGAGCGGCAGCGCGGCCGTGACCCTGGCGCCCGGCCAATCCACCACGCTGGATCTGGGCGTGCCGCTTCCGGATGGCCGCGGCCTGACGCTCGTTCTGACCATCCCGCCCGACGCTGCGCTGGAGCAAGTGCTGGTAGTGGAGGCCAAAACATCATGAATAGTGATCGACGCTTTGAGCCGCGGCGCGCGTTGGGCCGCACCGGCTTCGTCGCGACTGCGCTGGGCATTGGCGACCTGGCCGACCGCAGCCTGCCGCTAGACGCCTGCGTGGCGACGGCGCGGCGGGCGATCGACGCCGGGCTGAACCTGATCGATACCGCGCCCGGCTATGAAGATGGCTACTCCGAGCAGATCGTCGGCATCGCGGTGCGTGATGTCCGCGACCAGATGTTTGTGATCGATAAGATCGATGCGCTTGAGCAGCCGGTCGAGCCGCAGATCGAAGCCTCGCTCCAGCGGCTCCAGCTCGACTACGCCGACGCGTTTGTATTCCACGGCCTCTCGTCGATGGACGTGTTTGAGCGGCTCAGGCGACCGGGCGGCGGCTTCGATCAACTGGCGGAGTGCATCAAGGCCGGCAAGGCGCGCTTCGGCGGCATCTCGTCGCACCACCCCGACGTGCTGCGGGCGGCGATCGAGGGCGGCGTGTGCGACATCGTCATGTTCGCGATCGGCCCTTTTGTCGACGCGCGTTATGTGGACGAGATCCTGCCACTGGCAAAGGCGCATGGCGTCGGCACCGTCTGCTTCAAGACATTTGGCGCCGGCAAGCTGCTGGGTGACACGGCCGGATACAACCAGCCGCTGCGCCAGCGCCCGCGCGGCAAGCTCTCCTCCGGTGGCGCCGACGACACGCCCGCCAGCCTGCCGCGCCTGAGCGTTGCCGAGTGCCTGCACTACACGCTAACGCTCGACCCCGACGTGGCGCTGCTGGGCCTGAGCTACCCCAATGAGCAGGACCAGGCCTTTACGGCGGCCGGTAGCTTTGCGCCGCTCACGCCCGAGCGGATGGAGGATATCCGCCGCCGCGCTATCGACGCGCGCCAGGGCAAAGGGCCGTGCTGGTGGAATCCGGAGCCGCAGGTGTGATAACTATACGTATGTCACGTCGAATACCGCGTTGACGTTCACTTCCAATCCCAGCAGCAGCACCGACGTCGCGACCGAGCCGCGCCCAAAGACGCCATGCTCGATATACTGGCGATCTTGTAGGCGCAGAACTGTGATCGTCTCATCCAGCGGGTTCACCATCCAGTACTCAGGAATGCCCACCTCGGCATAGTCGGCGCGCTTGTCCACCACACAACATTCTCGCAACATCCTCGCAACATGCCCATGGTACACTGCGTCATGAAATCTTCGCATGGCAACATTTCCAGCTGTAGTTCACGATAGTGTCGGTGTGGACACAATTGGTAGTATTCGCGCTCATTCCTGTCATTCGTGGATCGAAAAGCGCTGTTCTGCGAGGTTGATCGAGCCTGATCGGAAGGAGTATTTCATGACCGATATCAGCAGCCCCGAAGTCTATTTCACCCAGGTCGTCCCGCAGCAGTATGCAGCCGCGTTGGCTGCCGCGCCCGCCAATGTCGCCGATCAGCCCGAGCTGACAGCGGTCTACACGATCACCGGCGCGGGCGGCGCTGTCTACACGCTGCGCGGCGCCGACAGCAAGATCGACGCGCTCATTGGCGACCAGATCGCCAGCCCCGACATGCGCATTGTGATGTCGTATGACGACTGGCGCACGTTTGCCGAGAGCGGCGCGACCGACCCGTTCGTCGATTACGTTAGCCGGCGCAAGGTCGGCGTGGTCCAGGGCCTGAAGGGCACGGTGCGCCTGGAGTTGGCCCGCTCCGATGGCAGCCTCTGGCAGAGCGCGACCACCTTTGGCGGCCAGGAAGAGCCGGCCCTGACCCTGCGCATGACCAACGATGACTACCGGGCAATGCTGAGCGGCGAGCTGAACGGCCAGATGGCCTTTATGACCGGCAAGCTCAAGTTCGAGGGCAGCCTGCCGCTGTTGATGCAGGTGGGCGCGCTCAGCTCCTGACAAGATGACAAGATGCGGGAGTGACAAGGTGACATTCCTCCTGTAACAAGTCATCTTGTCATCTTGCCATCTTGTCACACATGGAGCGCTATCTAAATACTAGGAGACCATCATGATCTCATTCACCCCCAACGACGAGCAGCAGCTGATTATCGAGACAGTTCGTCGCTACGCCGCCGAGCGCCTGCGCCCAGCCGCACACGATGCCGACGAGAGCGGCGCGACGCCGCCAGCGATCGTCGAGGTCGGGTGGGAGCTGGGGCTGCTGCCAAGCGCGCTGCCCGAGCAGTACGGCGGCTTCGGCGATGCACACTCGGCGCTCACCGGCGCGCTGGCGGCCGAGGAGCTCGGCTACGGCGACCTGGCGATCAGCCTGTACCTGCTGACACCAAACCTGTTTGGCATCCCCATCCTGCACTGCGGCACCGAGGAGCAGAAGAAGCAGTGGCTGCCGAAGCTGACCGACGCCACCTTCGTGCCGGCCACCGCCGCCCTGATCGAGCCGCGCTGGGATTTCGACCCGCGCGCGCTGCACACGATAGCCGAGCGCGAGCAGGGCTACTATGTGCTGAATGGCCACAAGGCGTTTGTTCCCCTGGCCGCCGAGGCCGCGGCGATGCTGGTGTACGCCCGTGAGGGCGGCGCGACTCAGGCATTCATCGTCGAGAAGGGCACGAGCGGCCTGACAGTGCTGGAGCGCGAAAAGAACATGGGCCTGCGCGCGCTGCCCACCTACGAGGTCCTCCTGGAGGACGTGCGCGTGCCGCGCGACGCGCGGCTGGGCGGCGAGGCTGGCAGTAACGCCGAGCTGCTACTGAACTACTCGCGCGTGGCGCTAGCTTCGCTGGCCGTCGGCGTGGCGCGCGGCGCCTATGAGTACGCGCGCGACTACGCCAAGACGCGCGAGACGTTCGGCCGGCCGATCGCTCAATACCAGGCGATCGCCTTTATGCTGGCCGAGATGGCAATCGAGGTCGACGCGGCGCGCCTGATGGCCTGGGAGGCCGCCTGGACGCTCGACCAGGGCAGGGACGCGACGCAGCAGGCGGCGCTGGCCAAGCAGTACGCCGACGAGGCGGTGCTGTTCGTGACCGACCGGGCGGTGCAGGTGCTGGGCGGCCATGGCTACATCCGCGAGCACCCCGTCGAACGCTGGCTGCGCAACGGGCGGGGCTTTACGACATTTCTCGGGTTGGCGATGATTTAGTGAGACTTGAGGCTTGAGGCTTGAGGCTTGTAGTAGCCTTTGCAAGCCTCCAGTCTCTAGCCTCAAGCCTCGAGCCTCACAAGGAGTGAGCATGATCGACTTCGAAACCCCAGCCTCGATCGAGCGCCAGGTTCAGCTGATCACGATGCTCGGCGAGCAGGTGATGCGCCCGATCGCGCGCTACTACGACGAGCACGAGGGCGAGCGCCCGTGGGATTATATCAACATGATCTGGCAGACCGTTCGGTCGCAGGGCGGGCGTACGCTGGCCGCGCCGATCGTCGGCGATAAGCCAGATGACAATGGCGAGAAAAAACCGCGTCTGCACAACCTGCTGCTGATGCACACAGTCGAGGCGCTGTCGTGGGGCGACGCCGGCCTGTACCTCTCGACGCCGGGCGGCGCGCTCGGCGGCGCGGCAGTCGAGGCCACCGGCACGCCCGAGCAGAAGGAGCGCTTCCTCAAGCGCTTCACCGAGGGCGAGCCAAAGTGGGCCGCCATGGCCATGACCGAGCCCCATGCGGGCTCGGATACCGCGGCGATCCGCACCAGCGCGCGCCTATCGGAGGATGGCAAGGAGTGGATCATCAACGGCGAAAAGATCTTTGTCACCGGCGGCCTGATGTCGGCCAAGGAGTCGCCCGGCTTTGTGGTCGTCTGGGCGACGATCGACCCGACCGCCGGCCGCGCCGCGATCAAGCCGTTCGTGGTCGAATCCGGCACGCCGGGGATGACGGTGGCCAAGTTGGAGCATAAGCATGGCATTCGCGCATCCGACACAGCGGCGCTGGTGTTCCAGGATTGCCGCATTCCATTCGACAACATTCTGGGCAGCGCCGAGATAGCGCGCGGCGACAGCCCATCGTCCGGCAGCAAGGGCTTCAAGGGGGCGATGAAAACCTTCGATGCGACCCGCCCAGCCGTGGCTGCCTCGGCGCTCGGTATCACGCGCGCGACGCTCCAGTTCACCGCCAACTACTTGAAGGAGCGCGGCGTCAAGGTGCGCTACGGCGCCCCGCTGCACCAACAGACCGCGATCGAGCGCGATCTGCTGCAGATGGAGGCCCAGCACCGCGCGGCCTGGCTGCTGGTGCTCAACGCCGCCGCTCGGATGGATGCCGGCCAGGAGAACACGCTCGAAGCATCGATGTGCAAGGTCAAGGCCGGCGCGGTGGCCAACTTCGTGGCTCAGAAAGCGGTCGAACTGCTCGGGCCGGATGGCTACTCGTGCAAGCTGTTAGTCGAGAAGTGGATGCGCGACGCGCGGATCAACGACATCTACGAAGGCACCGGCCAGATCAATCGCCTGATCGTCGCGCGGCGACTGCTGGGGTATAGCAGCCGCGAGCTGCGCTAACGGGAGATGGGAGATAGGAGTTAGGAGTTGGGGATACGGAACAGCCGGAGCTTCACCCCCAACCCCCAACCCCTAGCGGTGGTAGAATGGCGCCATGCGAACGATCAAGATACTGGTGACCGGCGGCGGCAGCAGCGGGCATATCAGCCCGGCGCTGGCGATCATCAAGACGATTGGCGAGCTAGCCGAGGGCGCGGA
>DATFXE010000758.1:0-8460 GCA_035258585.1 Roseiflexaceae bacterium
AGCAGATCGGCCAGGGCGCGCCAGCCGATGTTTTCGCCTCGGCCAATAAAGCGCAGATGGACAATGTGATCAAATCCGGCCAGGTGGTCGGCGGCACCGAGCACACCTTCGTCCACAATCGATTGGTCGTGATTTTTCCGAAAGCCAACCCGGCCAAGCTCATGTCGCTCAAGGACCTGGCCAATCCGGGGCTCAAGCTGGTGTTGGCCGATAAGGCTGTCCCGGTCGGGCAGTACGCACTCGATTTCCTCGGCAAGGCTTCCAAACTACCGGAGTACACTGAAGCCTATAGCCCCACTGTGATCAAGAACGTGGTATCGTACGAGGAGAATGTCAAGGCGGTGTTGAGCAAGGTCACGTTGGGCGAGGCCGACGCCGGCATCGTCTATGTCACCGATATCTCGCTCGAATCGGCCAATGAGGTCGGCAAGCTCGACATCCCCGACAATCTGAATACGATCGCCAGCTACCCGATCGCGGCGATCGAGCGTTCGAAGCACACCGAGCTTGCCAAAAAATTTGTGAGCTACGTGCTTGCGCCCGAGGCACAGGCGATCCTGGCCAAATATGGCTTCACCCCGATCTAGGGAGTACGATGGCTGAAACATCCATTCCGCGCACCAGGGCCGCCGCCCACACTCCAGAGTGGAACTGGAGCGCGGATCAACACAACTTGCCGCTGCTGATCGCAAGCGTGCCGCTCGCGATCTTCTTGCTGCTGCCGCTCATAGCGTTGGTCCTGCGTATCTCGCCCGCCCAGCTGCTGAACAATCTGCTGAATCAGCAGGTGGCCCAGGCGATCTGGCTGAGCATGATCACCACATTGCTCTCGCTCACCCTGACGATTGTGGCGGGGACTCCGCTGGCGTTCCTGCTGGCGCGGCGCCGATTTCGCGGGCGGGCATTGCTGGATGCACTGATCGACCTACCGATGGTGCTGCCACCTTCGGTCGCCGGGATCGCGCTGCTGATGGCGTTTGGCCGGCGTGGGCTGCTGGGGCAGTACTTCAGCGCCGCCGGGCTGGAGATCGCTTTCACCCCGGCGGCGGTGGTGCTGGCGCAGACGTTTGTGGCGGCGCCATTTTATGTCAAAGCGGCGATGGCCGGCTTCGCGGCGGTGGATCGCGAGCTGGAGCAGGCCGCGCAGCTCGATGGTGCGTCCGGGCGCCAGGTGGTGCGGTATGTCACCTTTCCGCTTGCGGGCGGTGCGCTGCTCGCCGGCGCGGTGATGACCTGGGCGCGCGCGCTGGGCGAGTTCGGCGCGACGATCATCTTCGCCGGCAATTTCCCCGGCCGCACACAGACGATGCCGCTGGCGATTTACCTCGGCTTCGAGCTGGATCTGAACATCGCCTTGACACTGGCGGTGATCCTGCTCGGCGCCTCATTCGCGGTGCTGTTTCTGGTAAAGAGTGTGCTGCGGCAACGAATATAATGCGGCGTTACGCACTAGGCACTACGGAATAGAGTTGGAATGCCTTTTTCTTCGTAAGTCGCCTACCCCGGCAGATCCGCGCCGGTAAACCCGCCCGGCAGCAACTCCTGCGGGGTGGTCAGCCGCATGTCGCCGCGGGTGTTCGCCAGCGCCACCGTGCAGCCTGGCGCCAGCTCGTGGATCACCTGGCGACAGGTGCCACACGGGCTGACCGGCGCCGACGTATCGGCGATCACGGCCAACGCCACGATCTCGCGCTCCCCGGCCGCGTAGGCGCCCAGCAGCGCGGCCCGCTCGGCGCAGATCGTCGCCGGGTAGGCCGCGTTCTCGACATTACAGCCAGGGAAGACCCGCCCCGACGCCGTCAGCGCCGCGGCCCCGACCGCGAAGCCGGAGTACGGGCAGTAGGCCCGCTCGCGCGCTGCGGCCGCTTGCGCCACCAGTGCGGCGTAGTCAGGCGTGTTCGTGGTCGTGGCTTTCCTCCTCCTGCGGCGCGCTGACCTCGAGCGCGCCGTTCGGCTGGTAGCTAACCCGCAGCTGGCGGGGCCGCAGTCCCTCGATCGATAGCACTGTGATCGTCACGCCATCCTCGAGATGAACCTCGTCGCCAACCCGCGGGACGCGCCCGAGCCGCTCGAACACCAGCCCGCCCAGCCGGTCGGACTCCTGCGACTCGAGATGCAGGTCAGTCAGATCGTTCAAGTCGTCCAGCAGGACGCGCGCGTCGGCCAGCAGCTCGCCCTCGCCGACAACGCGCACCGATGGCTCCTCGACATCATACTCATCCTGAATCTCGCCGACGATCTCTTCCAGCAGATCTTCGATCGTCGCCAGGCCGGCGGTGCCGCCGTACTCATCCACCACAATCGCCAGGTGAACCTTGCGGGCCTGCAAATCCTTGAGCAGCGCGTCGACCTTCATTGTCTCCGGCACGAAGTGCGGCGGCCGCAGCAGCCCGCGCAGCGACATGCCGGCCTGGCCCGCCCGCAGCCCTGGCAGGAGATCCTTGGCGTACAAAATGCCTACAATGTTATCGATCGTCTCGTCGTAAACCGGAACACGTGAATGTCCGTGGGCGATCACCGTCTCGAGCGCTTCCTGGAGCGAGGCGGTCTGCTCCAGCGCGACGATATCGACCCGCGGCACCATCACCTCGCGCACCACCGTATCACCGAATGAGAAGATGCCCTCGATCATCTCGCGCTCGTCCGGTTCGATCAGGCCCTCCTCCTCGCCAACATTCACCAGCAGCCGCAGCTCCTCCTCGGTGACAATAGGGAGCTGCGGGGAGTTCTGGCCGCTCAGCAGCCGGAGCAACGGGCTGGTGAGCACGCTGATCACCGCGACCAACGGCCACAGCAGCCGCGCCAGCACGGCCATCGGCCCGGCCAGCAGCGCCGCCGCGCGCGCGGGGTTGCCGATCGCCAGCGCCTTGGGCAGCGCTTCGCTGAAGATGACCATCAACAGCAGCAACAGCGCCAGCGCCCCGACGCGCCAGCCAGTCACCAGACCGTCGGTCACCCGCAGCGTGAAAGCCGTTGCCGCGATCACCGTGGCGGTATTGAGTAATAAGATCGCCGCTTTGAAGCGATATGGGTCCGCCAGCAGGCGCGTGATCACCGTGGCGCGCGTGGCCGACTCTTCCTGCATGATGCTCAAGCGGTGGCGGGTGATCGCCATCAGGGCTGTGTCGACGGCCGATGTAAACGCCAGCAGCACCAGGCAGAGCGCGATGCCGATGGCGTAGAGACTAGATTCTGGGTCCAATTCGTTATATTCCTCGACTGTGTTTATGGTGGGGTTTGGGGGCGGCCGGGTGCCCACACCCAGAGGGTACCCGGCGTCGCCCCCAAACCCCACCATTGGGGAGGTGTGGAGGGGCCCGGGTACCCTCTGGGTGCCCCTCCACACCTCCCCAATAGATGTTTAAATTATCAAGATCGCTAAGAAAATAGCGCGCTCAAGGACAGATCTTTATGGATCCGCATGATCGCTTCGGCGAACAATGGCGCGACGCTGATAACTTTGATCCGCGCGCCGTCGCACTCCGGCGGCAGCGGGATAGTATTCGTGACGACCGTCTCGACCAGCATCGATCGAGCCATGATTGTCATCGCGTCGCCGGCGAAGATGCCATGCGTGGCGCAGGCGTACACGCCGATCGCCCCGCGCTCCTTCAGCGCGCGCGCCGCCTCGGCCAGTGTGCCGCCGGTAGAGATCATGTCGTCTACGATGATCGCCGTGCGACCGTCGACTTCGCCGACCATCTCCAGCACCTCGGCCACGTCGGGCTGCGGGCGCTGCTTGGCAATGATCGCCAGCCCGGCGCCGATCCGCTCGCGGAAGCTGTTCGCGCGCCCCACGCCGCCGGCGTCTGGCGAGACGACGACCGGTTTGACGAGATTCAGCTCACGTATATAATCGGCCAGCAGCGGGCCGGCCTGCAGGTGATCGACCGGAATATCGAAGAACCCCTCGATCGCCGGCGCATGCAGATCCATCGTCAGAACACGGTGCGCCCCGGCCGTACAGATCAGGTTCGCCACCAGCTTGGCCGAGATCGGCTCGCGGCCGGTGGTCTTCTTTTCCTGCTTGGCATAGCCGTAGTATGGTACCACCGCCGTCACCCGCGCGGCCGATGCGCGCCTGAGCGCGTCGATCAGCAGCAGCAGCTCCATCAGATGCTCGTTGACCGGCGTGCAGGTGGGCTGAATGACGAAGACATCCGAGCCGCGCACATTCTCTTCGAGCTTGACCCGCGACTCGCCATTCTTGAACCGGCTGACGATCGCACGGCCCAGATTGATGTTCAGGTAGCCGGCGATCTCCTGGGCCAGGGGCCGGTTGGCATTGCCGCTGAAGATTTGTAATCGACCTTCCATGGCTCCACGTCGGGTGCCGGGTGTCGGGTGCCGGGTGCCGGGTGTCGTCGCTGCTCGCTCGTCACTCGTCACGCCTCACGCCTCACACGTCACGTTGTATGCTCATATCACCGCCAGAAATATGCACAAACGGCCCAATCACGGCCTCTTCCGGCACCGCCGCCTGCTCGACCAGCGCATAGCGCACACGCGCTCGATCGCCGATCGACGAGTCTACGATCATCGTTGCCGGCCCAATCTCACAGTTGGCGCCAACACGTGTCGCCCCACGCAAGTATGTCCCTGGCAGAAGCGTGCTGTCGCCGCCGACCATCACATCGGCGTCGACATAGGTGTTTAGTGGATCGGTCACGCCGACGCCCGCGCGCATCAGCCGATCGAGAATGCGCTCGCGCATCACCGCCTCGGCCTGCGCGAGCTGCACGCGATCGTTGATGCCCCAGGCCTCGCGCGCGTCGGCGGCTGGGAGCGCCACCGCCGCACCCGGCCCGCGCTCGGCCACTGCCAGCTCGGCAAGGTCGGTCAGATAATACTCGCGATTGACCGGGTTGCGCGGAATGCGACCCAGCGCTTCCCACAGCCAGGCCGCGTCGAAGCACATCACGCCGCTGTTGCACTCGGTCAAGCCGAACTGCTCGGGCGTTGCGTTGCGCTCCTCGACGATCGCCACCACTTGGCCAGCGGCGTCGCGCACGATCCGGCCATAGCCCGATGGCGGCTGGGCATGCATGCTCATAATGCCCACTAGTGCGCCGCTTGCCCGCCGCAGCTCGACTACCGCGCGCGCCGTCTCCGGGCGCAGCAGCGGCGTATCGCCATACAACACCAGCACATCGTCGGAAGGGCCGGGCAGCGCCGCGCGCGCCTGCAGAACCGCGTGACCGGTGCCGAGCTGCTCGGCCTGCACCACATAAATGTAGCGATCGCCCGACCGCGCGCGCACCGGGCTAAGCTTCTCCGGCGAGAGCACCACCAGCGCATATGCGGGGTCGAGCGCATCGGCGACCGCCAGCACATGCCCGATCATACTGCGACCGCACAGTGGGTGCAGCTCCTTCGGCAGCGCCGAGCGCATGCGCGTGCCCTTGCCGGCGGCGATCACCACGATCGCAAGTGAGCGCTGATTCATATCACCAAAGCACAGCGTAGGGGCGTTCGATCGAACGCCCCTACGCATCTCCGCTTACTCTACGCCACGCGATCCCGCTGCCGCAAGGGGCCGGGATCGCCTGAAGCTGATACCATTCGAAATATCGACACATCTCCGCTAGCTTGAGCGTGGCTGCCGGACCAGGATTCGAACCTGGACAGACGGATCCAAAGTCCGTAGTGCTACCATTACACAATCCGGCACCATGACCATTTGCCGCCCGCGCATTATAGCATGGCCAGCGGTCGGCTCGCAACTGTACGATCGCACACATTTGAGACGAATAGGATACGGACGACCATGGACGAACGCGGACGCGAGGTATTCTTCCGCCGCGCCACGATATGTCGCGCTCCGAGCGCGGTCATTGTCCATTGCCCCTCATGCTGGCCTATGGTAAAATATGGATAGATCACAAGCATCGGCATCCCTGTCGAAATAGGGGGCTGTCGAGTGATCAGTTTTACAATTTGATCGAGCTAGTGGTTATCATTGCTGGTGCTGACGCCTGATAGCTGCTAACGATTTCGAGGAGCTTGTCGCTATGGATAAATCAACCTGGACAACCAAAGCCGGGCTGGCGCAGATGCTCAAGGGCGGCGTGATTATGGACGTTGTCACCCCCGAGCAGGCCAAGATCGCCGAGGAGGCCGGCGCGGTCGCGGTCATGGCCCTCGAGCGCGTCCCGGCCGATATTCGCACCCAGGGTGGTGTGGCGCGCATGAGCGACCCAGAGCTCATCCTCCAGATCATGCAGGCGGTCACCATCCCCGTGATGGCCAAGGCGCGCATCGGCCATTTCGTGGAAGCCCAGGTGCTCGAGGCGCTCGGCATCGACTACATCGACGAGAGCGAGGTGCTGACCCCGGCCGACGAGGAGCATCACATCAACAAGCACAAGTTCAAGGTGCCGTTCGTCTGCGGCTGCCGCAATTTGGGCGAGGCGCTGCGGCGCGTGGCCGAGGGCGCCGCCATGCTGCGCACCAAGGGCGAGGCCGGCACCGGCGATGTCGTCGAGGCGGTGCGCCACGCCCGCAGCGTGTTCGGCGAGATCCGCCGTCTGCAGGCCATGGACGAGGACGAGCTGTTTAGCGCGGCCAAGAACTTGCAGGCGCCCTACGAGCTGGTGCGCTCCGTTGCTGAGGAGGGCCGGCTGCCAGTGGTCAACTTCGCGGCTGGCGGCATCGCCACGCCGGCGGATGCAGCGCTGATGATGCAGCTGGGGGTCGACGGCGTGTTCGTCGGCTCTGGCATCTTCAAATCGGGCGACCCGGCGCGCCGCGCGCGCGCGATCGTCGAGGCCACCACCCACTACAACGAGCCGGAGATCATCGCTGAAGTCAGCAAGGGCCTGGGCGAGCCGATGGTCGGCATCAGCGTCAACAGCCTGGCGCCGGATAAGCTGATGGCGGGAAGGGGCTGGTAGACCATTGCAGATTGCAGATTGCAGATTATTTTCTGCACAATCTGCAATCTACAATCTGCAATTTGCAATCGTATGACAGTTGGTATTCTCGCCCTCCAGGGCGATTTCCGTGAACACGAGGAGACGTTGCGGCGCATCGGTGCGCCGACATTGCAGGTGCGGCTCCCGAAACATCTCGAACAAGTCGATCGTCTTATCATCCCAGGCGGGGAAAGCACGACGATCGGCAAGCTGCTGGTGCTGTATAAGCTGCTCGACCCGATCCGTGAGCGGGGGCGCGCGGGCATGCCGCTGTGGGGCACCTGCGCCGGCGCGATCTTGCTGGCCAAGCGCATCGCCGAGGGCCGGCCAGCCGGGCAGCCGTCGCTGGATCTAATGGACATTACTGCTCGTCGTAACGCGTTCGGCCGCCAGCTGGACAGCTTCGAGGCCGATCTCGATGTTCCGGCGATCGGCGAGGCGCCGCTGCACGCCGTCTTCATCCGCGCTCCGATCCTGGAATCACCCGGCGCGGCAGTAACAACGCTCGCGGCGCTGGACGACGGGCGGATCGTCGCCGTACAGCAGGGCAATCTGTTGGCGACCTGCTTCCATCCCGAACTGACCGGCGACGACCGGTTTCATCGCTACTTCCTTGAGTTATGAGTTCTAAGTTTTGAGTTTTGAGTTTGAGCATCGGTAACTCAAAACTCAAAACTCAAAACTCAAAACCGGACTGTATGATACGACCCGTCACACCCGGTGACTTGTGGACATTGCGGCGCAAGCCGCGCAGCCAGGTCTGGCTCTATAACGAAGCGATGCTCGCGCACCCGCATCGCCAGATGTGGTTTGCGCTGCGCTGCCTGCTGGAAGGCAGTGGTCGCGACGTGGCAACTTTCGTCTACCGCGAGCGCGGCATGCGCGCAGCAGCCCAGGCGGTCGGCCGGGGCGGCAAGCCCGAGCAAGACATTGTCATGCTCTCTGCCTATGGCGGCGGCCCTGGTCACCCGACCGACCCGGATGTCTGGTTCAGGCTGATCGAGCGGCTGTGCGTCCACGCCGGCCAGCACCGCGTGCAGCGGCTTTACGCCGCACTCTCCCAACGCCACGAGGAGCTGCGCGAGATCTTCCGGCAGCTCGGCTTCGCCGGGTACGCCCAGCAGATTGTGCTGCGTCTGGAAGGCCCGGATTGGGATCAGGGCATCACCCTCGCTCCGATGCGCCCGCATTCTCGCCGCGACGATTGGGCGATCCACCGGCTTTATGGCATCACTACCCCGCACACCGTCCAGCAGGCCGAGGCGCGCGTCGCGCGCGATTGGCGCATTCCGCTGACACAGAACTGGCGCCGAGCGCGCCGGCGCGGCTGGGTGCTCGGCCCCGACAGCAGCCTGACCGCCGCGCTGCACCTGACCAGCGGGCCGGCTGCGCATGTCCTGACGCTGCTCATCCATCCCGACGCACGCGACATCGTCACCGACGTCTTACGCTTCGGTTTAGGGCAAATTTCCGATACCCTGCCGGTCTATTTGTTGCTGAGAGAATATCAGAGCGAGCTGCTCACACCAGCCAGCGACCTGGGATT
>DATFXE010000759.1:0-5033 GCA_035258585.1 Roseiflexaceae bacterium
AAAACGGGCGGCTGTTCCTTGTGGATGTGTTTCACGGCAATGAGCCGCTGGCCGACTCGGTCAACCATCTACTGGTGGTCGGGTTCTACCTGATCAATCTCGGGTATATCAGCCTGTCGCTCAGAATCGGCTACGACGTCGCCGACACGCGCGGCAGCATCGAAGCGCTCTCCTCCAAAGTCGGCCTGGTGCTGCTTGTGCTGGGCGCGATGCATTTCTTCAACCTGTTCCTGTTCAGCCGCATCCGCCAGCGCTCGCGGCTGCCCTTCGCTGCGCCGCCTGTGGCGCCCGACGCACACACCACCGCGTAGTAACCGATTTTCAAATAGCGCGTAGTGCATAAGCGCAGGTGATTACGCACTATGCACTATCGCTACGGAACGCAACCTGCCAGAAAGCGACACAACGATGCGCACGCTCACGGTGCTCTACGACGCGCGCTGCAACCTGTGCAGCCATATTCGCTCATGGCTCGAAACCCAGCCGGCATTTGTCGAGCTCGATTTCGTGCCGGCCGGCTCGGAGGAGGCGCGCCGGCGCTTCCCGCGTCTCGACCATGGCACGACCATCCAAGAACTGACGGTGATCAGCGATGCTGGGGATGTCTACCTGGAGGCGAACGCCTGGATCATGTGCCTGTGGGCCTTGCGCGATTATCGCACCTGGTCGCTGCGGCTGAGCACCCCCGAGATGCTGCCGCTAGCGCGGCGGATAGTGCTGTGGGTCGCACTGAACCGCTTTCGGTTCGGGAGCCGCACGCTGAATGAGATCTTGGAGGATAAGCGAGATCTGTCGATCGAGTGCGCCGATGGATGCAAGTTGAATTACTGATACGTGCATTAATACAGAAAATCATTCCCTTTGGTGGCTCACACGGGTAGGTATCTCTTTAGAGGTGGGGCCTGGGGCGGGCAAAGCCCGCCCCAGAGCAGAATTTTTCTGGTGGTCGTGCTGGTGGCTTCGCCACCAGCACGACCACCAGAAAAGGCATTAGGAAGGGCTGCGCCCTTCCTTACCTACCCTTGTGAGCCAGAGGTGGCGGTGCGGGGGCGACGCCGGGTACCCTCTGGGTGTGGGCACGAGGCCGCCCCCGCACCCCAGCAAAAGATGCCCCATCAATGCGTGGATCAGTAATGCAGTCGGCGACACTCGCCTTCGTTCCGACGATGGACGATAGACTATGGATCGTAGATGATGGAGGATACTGCAATCGTCTAACATCCATCGTCTATCGTCAGCGCGCTCACCCGGCCTCAGCGCCTCAAAGGTTCCAACACCCGCCGCATCGTTGCCACGAACGCTTCAATCTGGGCGCGCGATATTCTGGAAGGGTGAATCAGCGGCACGATCACTCGATCGGCCTGGTAGATTGGCATCGCATGGAGCGGGCGAATGGCGCTGGGGGTCGCGTCCAGGTAGCGCCGCGCTACTGCACGCAGCGCCGGCAGCCCGATCGGCACCACGATCCACGGATCGATCGTCTCAAGCTCGGCCGCCAGGAAGGGCGCGCAGCTGGCCTGTTCGCGCGGCGTGGGAGTTCGATTCGCGGGCGGGCAGCAGCGCACGACGTTGGTCACGAAACAGCGCAGCCGTGGCTGCTCGCCTGGCTGCTGATCCTCGCACAGTCCCAGCGCGATCAGGATGCGTTGGAGCACGCGGCCGGATCTATCGCCACTAAACGGCACGCCGGTGCGGTCAGCTCCGTGCTGGCCGGGCGCCTCGCCCACGAAGACGATCCGCGCGCCTGGGTCGCCGTAGCCATGCACGATCCGGCTGCGGCTGGCGACCAGGGCCGGACAGCGCACACAGGCTTGATCGTCGAGCAGCCGGATCATGTGGCCCCGTCCGCCGCGAGCGGGAGGCGGCGGCGAAACTCGCGCGGCGAAAGGCCGGTGATCTGTTTGAAGCGTCGCGAGAAGTGAAATTCGTCGCTAAACCCCAGGCTGGCCGCGATCGCGCGGGTGGTCAGGCCAGGCTGGTGTAACATCGCGCAGGCGGCGTCGATCCGGCGGGTGGCGCGATAGCGCGAGGGCGAGACGCCAATATGTTGCTGGAAGCGCTTGCGGAAGGTTTCGTAGGGGATACCCACCTCGCGGGCCACCGCCCGCACGTCGATCTTCTGCGTCAGCTCGGCCTCCAGCAGCGTACATGTCCGCGCCAGCCAGGGCGGCTCCAGCTCGATCGGCGGCTCGGAGCTGTTCGGGGCGACGATGTCGGTCAGCACAAGCAAAAAGCGGCTAATCTCGCTGGTTCGGCCCGCCACGGTCAGCGCTCGTGGCTCGGGCAGTGCATCCTCCAGCCGGGCCAGCCAATCGCCGATCGGCTCGGCATGCTGCACCGGCTGCGCCGGACTCAGCAGGCCGACCTGCCGCCACATGTCGAAGACCGGCCCGTCGAAGACCACGTAGAACTCGCTCCAGTGCTCGCCGGGGCCAGGCCCGTAACGATGGCCCAGCTCTGGAAAGATCAGCAGCACGTCGCCTGCAACGACACGCTGCTCGCGCCCGTTGGCATCCTGGTAGCGCCCTCTGCCCTCCAGCAAATAGACGATCGCATAGCTGCCCAGCACGCGCATCGCCGCCTTGCCCGCGCCGGCGCTGTTGCGGATGAATCCGGCCGCGGTAAGCCGCCCGAGCGGGGTCCGCGCATCGTTGCGGAACAGCAGCCGCGTCTCGATCGATAGCTCTGCCGTCATACCAGAATGTACATCTTTTCTGCCAAAGCGGCTATTCTTTTCTCAAGCCAGATGGCATATGATAGCGCTATTCGTATATCGCTTGATCTGGCTCGCCAGGGCCGCCGGAGGGACAGAATGAGCATCGACAGCGCTATTGTACCACGACTGACTGCGTTGGGGCAGGAGATCGATACGTCGCCGGATCAGTTTGGCGCGCTCGAAAGTTCCATCCATCTTGCGGATGATCCCGCTGCGCTGCGCGACCGCATGGCAGCCGAGGGCTATGTGTATCTGCCGGGCTATCTGGATCGCGACGAAGTGCTAGCGGCGCGCCAGGAGATCGCCCAGCGGCTGGCGGCGGCCGGCCACACGGCGCCAGGTACGCCGCCGGGGGAACTGATAGCGCGCGACGCCCTCGACATCGCATTTCTGCCCGATCTAGCGCTCGATAACCCGCCGCTGGATCGGCTGCTCTACAGCGGGCGGATGATCGCATTCTTCACCGGCTTTCTCGGCGGCCAGGTGCGGCATTACGATTTCACCTGGCTGCGCACCGTGGCGCCGGGCCGCGGCACCGCGCCGCATATGGATATCGTCTTCATGGGCCGCGGAACCACAAATCTCTGCACCGCCTGGACGCCGCTGGGCGACGTTCCACTGGAAATGGGCGGCCTGATGATCCTGGAGCGCTCGCACCAGCACGAGCGCCTGAACAACGGCTATGGCCGCAAGGATGTCGACGCCTACTGCGTGAACCATGTCGGCGAAGGCTACACCAAGATGGGCGGCGGCGGCAATATCGCGCTTGGCGGCTGGCTATCCAAGAACCCGGTCAAGCTGCGCCGCAACCTGGGCGGCCGCTGGCTGACCAGTAACTTTCGGGCCGGCGACCTGCTGGTCTTCAGCATGTTCACCGTGCATACCAGCCTGGACAACCACTCCGACCGCATTAGAATCTCTTCCGACACGCGCTATCAACTGGCCTCCGAGCCGGTGGACGAGCGCTGGATCGGCGAACACCCGCCGGCACACGGCCCGTCGATCAAGAAGGGCATGATCTGCTGAGCGAGAGCTGAAACGTACTCGGTCCACATTTGTTCGCGTCCGGTAGGTATCCGAGGCGCTCCGTTTGTGGGCAAACGGGGCGCCTTTGGTTTGCCCGCAACGCGCTTGACACCTCCCCGACGCTTTGTTAGAATGGTTCCAATAAATACGCTTAGGAATCGTCATGCGTAAGCCGAATCACTCGCAACTGAATAAACTGCTGGGCCAGCTTGAGCGGAGCGATCGGCGCCTTACGCCGCAGCGAGTTGCCGTCTGCGAGGCATTGTTGGCGCATGGAGGCCATCCCACTGCGGCGGAGATCTACCAACTCGTGCGTAAGGCGCATCCGGAGATCAGCCAGGCCACGGTGTACAACACGATGACGATGCTGGAAGAGCTGCGCCTGATCCGCACGCTGCATCTCATAGGCGACGACCACGCGCACTATGATCTCGGCGTCGAACCACACGTGAACGCCGTCTGTACGCGCTGCGGGCGCATCACGGATATCCATACCGACACGTTGGAGGCACTTCTCGGCTTGGTCGCGGCGCGCTCAGGCTACCGGCTGAGTCCCGGCGAAGGCGTGATCGTCTATGGCCTGTGCCCCAGCTGTATGCCAGCGCGGGTTGTCGAGTCATAACCTGTCGTTATCGCATATCTTTTCCTCTCCTGTGCTCCAAAGCGTAGAATCGAGCCAGGGAGAGTATTTCGCGTAGTGATTTAGAATGATTATTAGTACCCACGAAGGTCGCAGTGTCGTAGCTATGAAGCCGCCACCTTCGATGCTACGAATATGAAAGGCAGAGCGTTATGAGCGCCAACGAGCGCAATCTAGCCATCGCGGATCGGCCGATCGATCGCAACCTTTCGGCGCCGGCCTGTGCGCCTACTGCACTTTCGGCCGAGGAAGCCGAGATCGCCCAGCTGCCCTGGATGATCCGCCTGACGGCGATCTGCGTGCTTGCCACGCTGATGGGCTGGGTGATCTCCGGCGAGCGCCTTGCCGCCCCGGCCTGGCTGCCATGGTTCCTCTACGCGATCGCCTATGTCAGCGGCGGCTTCTACAGTGTGCAGGAGGCATGGGATACGCTCAAGCAGCGCCAGTTCGACGTAAACTTCTTGATGATCATCGCGGCCGTCGGCGCCGCGCTGATCGGCGAGCCGCGCGAAGGCGCCATTCTGATGTTCTTGTTTTCGCTCTCGAATACGCTCGAAACCTACGCGATGGGTCGCACGCATGCGTCCGTCCGTGCGTTGCTCGATATGGCGCCGAAAGAGGCCAATGTCTATCGTGACGGCCAGATCATGC
>DATFXE010000760.1:0-6735 GCA_035258585.1 Roseiflexaceae bacterium
CCTGCGCCGGTCGACGCGACACTGGCGTTCAGCATCGCCAATATCGCCGGCTACGACGGCGCGACCACACTCCAGCGCAATGCCAGCACCAAGATGCTCGGAAAATGCCTGAACACCTGGGTGCAAGAACCTGGATTGGCCGGCATCGCGCTGACCACCCAGAAGTACGCCTCCGATCACCCCAACTTTGGCTCGCTAGCGGTCGCGACTTCCTGGCCGGACCTGACCTACACGCTGCGCTGGAAGCGCGCCGGCTGGTTCGACGCGTTTCAGAGCTTTTGGGATGATTTCGCCGACGGCCGGCTGCGGTATCCCGACGAAGGGAGGGGCGACGACCCAACATCCGACCTATCGCCCGATGGCCGGATCGACTATGGCACGTTGGGTCTGCGTGTCACTCTGGCGCCGGGGGAAAGCGCGGCGCTGCCGATCGTGCTGGCCTGGCATATGCCAAATCTCACCAACACCTGGAACGTTGGCTGGCGCGGGCTGGAAGGTCTGGTCGGTAAGCCGATCGGCAACCACTACGCCACCCGCTTCAAGGACGCCTGGGATGTCGCGGCCCACACGATGCGCGAGCTGCCAAAGCTCGAGGCCGCCACCCGTCGCTTCCACAGCACGCTGTTCGAGAGCACGCTGCCGGCGCATGTGCTGGACGCGGCCAGCAGCCAGATGAGCATCATCCGCACCACTACTTGCCTGCGCACCAGCGACGGCAAGTTCCACGGCTTCGAGGGATGTAACGACAACGTGGGTTGCTGCCCGATGAACTGCACCCACGTCTGGAATTACGAGCAGGCGCTGGCCTACCTCTATCCTGCGCTGGAGCGCACGATGCGCGACACCGACTTCGCGATCAACACCCGCGACGACGGCGATATGGCCTTCCGCACCGCGCTGCCGCTGGAGCCGGTGGTGCTGTGGGACTTCAAGCCCGCCGCCGACGGGCAGATGGGCAGCGTCATGAAGGTCTACCGCGAGTGGCTGCTGTGCGGCGATACCAAGTGGCTGCGCAAGCTCTGGCCACAAGTCAAGCGCGCGCTGGAGTATGCCTGGCGCGGCCCGAACGGCAACACGAGCGCCGCCTGGGACCCCGACGGCGACGGCGTGATGGAGGGCGAGCAGCATAATACCTACGACATCGAGTTCTACGGCCCGAACACCATGTGCGGCAGCCTGTACCTGGGCGCGCTGCGCGCGGCCGAGGAACTGGCGCGCGCTCTGGGCGAGGATGTCATAGCCGATGAGTACCGCACGCGCTACGAGCGCGGTCGCGCGCGGCTAGACCGCGAGCTGTGGAGCGGCGAGTATTATGTCCAGCGCGAGCCGCCAGCCGACCAGATCGTCGAAGTCGACCACGGCAGCCAGCCCTGGCACGCATCCGCCTATGCGCCGGGCGAGAACGAGCTGCGCTACCAGTACGGTCGCGGCTGCCTGAGCGACCAACTGCTGGGCGCCTGGTTCGGCGCGGTTGTCGGGCTGGACAACCTGCTGCCGCCCGAGCGCGTGCGCGCCGCGCTGGAGTCAATTTTCCGCTACAACTGGCGCGCCAACCTGAGCGATCACCCCAACACCCAGCGCACCTACGCGCTGAACGACGAGGCTGGCCTGCTGCTGTGCAGCTGGCCGCGCGGCGAACGGCCGACCCAGCCATTCCCGTATAGCGACGAGGTCTGGACCGGGATCGAGTACCAGGTCGCAGCGCATCTGATCTACGCTGGGCTGGTGGACGAGGGTCTGACGATCGTGCGCGGCCTGCGCGACCGACACGACGGCGAGCGCCGCAATCCCTGGAACGAGTTCGAGTGCGGCAACCATTACGCACGGGCAATGGCCAGCTGGAGCCTGCTGCTGGCGCTGAGCGGCTTTCGCTACAGCGCGCCGGCCGGCCGGATCGGCTTCGCGCCGGTCGTCAACGCCGATCATTTCCGCAGCTTCTTCAGCTCGGGCCAGGGCTGGGGCAGCTTCGCACAGGAGCAGCACGACGGCAGCTTCAGCGCGACACTGGAGCTGCGCGCCGGCAGCTTGCGGCTCCCACAGATCGAGCTGCGCCCGCCCGCGACCCCCACCCAGCTCAATGTGACGCTGGGCGGCCAGCCGCTGGCCGCGCACCTGGAGCCAGCCGGAACAGGTGTAGTGGTGGCGCTGCACCAGGAGCTGGCGTTAGGTGAGGGCGAGAAACTGGAGATTCGATTGAGGTGATCGCGGCAGACCCTCATCCCCAATCCCCTTCTCCCGCTGCGGCAGAAGAAGCTCAGTGGGGTAGGTGAGGAAGGGCTGCGCCCTTCCTGATGCCTTTTCTGGTGGTCGTGCTGGCGGCAAGGCCGCCAGCACGACCACCAGAAAAATCTGCTCTGGGGGCGGGCAAAGCCCGCCCCCAGGCCCCCACCACTAGAGGGATACCTACCCTTGTGAGGGTAGGAGAAGGGGGGTGAGGGATGAGGGTCTGCCTTCTAGCAATGAAAGTAGAGACGAATCTATGACCACACGTCTGATCTTCGTTGGCGGGTTCCTGGGCGTGGGCAAGACTACACTGCTGCTGCGCGCCGCCGAGCTGCTGGCGGAGCAGGGCCGCCGCGTCGGCGTAGTCACGAACGATCAGGGGCGCAATCTGGTCGATACCGCGCTGGTGGGCGAGCAGGCGCTGCCGCGCGTGGAGGTGGCTGGCGGCTGCTTCTGCTGCCGCTTCCCCGACCTGGTGGCTTCCATCCGCGAGCTGCAAGCCGGCGTGGCCCCCGACGTGATCCTGGCCGAACCGGTCGGCAGCTGCACCGACCTGGCCGCCACGGTGCTGCGCCCGCTCCAAGCAAACTACCCCCAGCAGTTTCAGCTCGCGCCGCTGACCATTCTGCTCGACCCGCTGCGCCAGCCGGAGCGCTTCCCAACCGTCGTCGACTACCTCTACCAGAAACAGCTGGCCGAGGCCGACGTGATTGTTCTCAGCAAGCGCGATCTGATCGATCCCTCGGAGGCACGCGCCCATATCCAACGGATGCAGGCGCGCCACCCCAACGCCGAGGTCATTAGCCTCTCGGCCAAGACCGGCGAGGGGCTGGCAGAGTGGCTGGGGCGCTGCCTGACGGACGCGAGCCCGATCGATCAGGCGCTGGAGCTGGACTACGCACTGTATGCCGAAGCCGAGGCCTGCCTGGGCTGGCTTAACGCGACCGGCACGCTGGCAGCTGCGGAGCCGTTCGCGCCAGCCGAGTGGCTTTCGGCCGCGCTGGGCGCGATGGAGCGGCGCTTTGCCGAGCAGAACGCGCCAATCGCCCATGTCAAGCTGCATCTGCGCACGCCAGGCGGCGCACTGAAGGCCAGCCTAACCCAATCGGGCCACCCGATCTCGTGGGATATGCGCGAGGGTGGCTCGCCGGCCGACAGGGCGCAATTCATCCTTAATGCACGCGTGAACACCGACCCGCGGACCCTCGAAGCGATCGTCCGCCAGAGCATGGCCGAGGTTGGCGCACGGCCACCAGTGCGATCCGAGCTGACGTTCCTGGAATGCTTCAGCCCGCTACCGCCGCAGCCGACCTACCGCTTGATGCCGGCCTGAGCCGAGCCCAATTTATTGATCTCTGCACAATTAACTAATGGCTTCGATAGGGAGGTCTGGAGGGGGCACCCAGAGGGTACTCGGGCCCCTCCAGACCTCCCCATTGGTGGGGGTGCGGGGCGGCGAAGCCGCCCCGCACCCCCACCACAAGATAAGCAACTAATGCAGAGATCAGTAACCCCAGCACTTTGAGACGATAGACCATAGACGGCGGCATCGTACCTATCGTCTATCATCTCAGAGGCCGTTTGAAAGAGGAAGATCAGTCCATCGATCCAGTTGTTATACTGGCAGATTTCTCTCGGCTCGGCAGCGCTCACTTCTCTGTGATCGTAATCTTCTTCATGACGTCGCCCTGGCGGATCGTGTTGACGACATGCTGCCCCTCGATCACCTTCCCGAACACGGTATGCTTCCCGTTCAGGTGCGGTTGCGGCGAATGAGTGATAAAGAATTGGCTGCCGTTGGTGTTTCGCCCCGCGTTCGCCATCGAGATCACACCGGTCTCATGCTTGAGCGGGTTGTGGTGCACCTCATCCTCAAAGCGATACCCCGGCCCGCCCGAGCCGGTGCCGGTCGGGTCGCCGCCTTGGATCATGAAGTTGTGGATCACACGGTGGAACTTCAGCCCATCATAAAACCCTTGCCGCGCCAGAAAGACGAAGTTATTCACAGTCTTAGGCGCGTAGGTCGGGTAGAGCTCCAGCACAATATTCCCCCTGCTGGTCTCCACTGTGGCACGATAATTCTTCGCCGGATCGATCTCCATAGCCGGCGGCATACTCCATTGTTGTGCGGCCACTGTATATCCTTTCTCGCTTTTGTCCGGACAAGACGATGCCGGGATTATACCACAGAGCGCGGCTCTGCCCACGCATGGGCAAGAATTAGATCACTGTCAGACGGCTGCTATCATTCAGGTTCGAGCCGATGCGGAGTATAGTAACGCCATCAGCTTTGGTTGGCGGGTCGGGCGGTTCTCTACAACCAACCCGCCGCGCTCCACAGAAGGAGAAAAAGATGGCAACGCAAAAACGAGCGAAGCACGCCTCCAGCCGCCGAGAGGCCACTCAAGCAGCTGCCAAGCAAACCAGCGTGCCGGCCGCAGCCGCCACTGGGCCGACGATCAGCGTGACTGCCAAGCCACTGCCCGAGCCAACCACAGGTACTCGTTCGCCCGACAGCCCGGCCGCCGAGCGCGCCGCTATGGCCCGGCGCCGCACCATGATCGCCGGCGGGGCGGCCGTCGTAGCGCTGCTGCTGGCCTTCGTGGGCTACCGCGCCCTGACATCCCAGGTGCCTGCCGCACCAGTCGCCGAACCAGTCGCCAGCGTGCAGCCCGCGGCCCCGTCGCTCGCCACCGCGCAGCCCGCGGCCGCGCCTACGGCTCCTGCCGCGCTCCCTGCCGCACCTGTCGCCGCGCCGGCAGCGCCAGCAGCGACCGCGCAGCCCGCGGCCGCGCCGGCAGCGCCAGCGCAGCCCGCAGCCGCAACCGTCGCAGCCAGCTCCTGCAATACGATCGCCGGGCTGCCGCTCTTCGACGGGGCGACCTGCACTGAGCAAGATACCGACCACGACGACGGCGTGATCAAGCTCAAGAATACCTATATGGCCAGCGCCAGCGCCGACGAGGTCCGCCGCTTCTACGAGAGCGCGTTCGCGTCGAACGGCTGGACGGTGGGCGAGTTCAAGTATGATCTCAACCAGGGCCAGCGCCGCGCGAAAATCGAGGTCGATACCGATCAGGGGCCGAGCGGTGTTTTCACCAAGGTGCGGCTGACCGAATACCTCGCGACCGCTCCGGCGATCACAACCTGCACGCCGATCGCCGGGCTGCCGGCCTTCCCCAACGCGGCTTGTGTCAAGTTCGACACCGGCGAGGACAATGGCGCCTTCAAGGCCGAGCATACCTACTCGACCAGCGCATCGCCCGAAGAGGTACGGCGCTTCTATGAGAGCGCGCTGGCACAGAACGGCTGGGTCGGGCCGGATTTCCAGTACGATCTACGGCAAGGGACGCGCCACCTTCAGGTCGACGTGGAGACGAAACAGGGACCACAGGGCAGCTTCACCCAGTTCCGCATCGCCGAAAAGTAAGTCTCAGCGCGAGAGTAATCGTTCCAGGCGCCGGATCTTAACGAGGAGCGTCAACTCGCTTAATCAGCGGAGTTGACGCTCCTCATTTCACCATTCTATATTACACTTTTTACAAAGTGGCTGGTTGGGGAGGCCCTGGAAGAAGACGCAGGCTCCTTCCAGGGCCTCCCCAAACGAAATCCCAACTGCTGTACTACATCTCGCGCCCGCGCTCACGCATAGGCTCGCGCCGCATCAGCCAGCAGACTCGCTCGACCAGTGGGTCGCCGTCAGAGCCGGTACGCGTGGTATGATCGCAGGCTTGCGGCTGTGGGGCGAGTTTGGCCAGTGCTTCTCCAACTTCGCGCGTGCGAAGCTGCTGGGTTTCTGGACAAATGTGATATTGGTCGACCATGGCATACCTCATAGATAGGTATAGCATCGGCGATTGTCAATCACCGAATACCGTGCAATCTACGAAGACAAACGGTCGCACACAGCTATTTGTTCCATCGTAGGATGATACCAAGCTGAGCCGAAGATGACAGAATGTAGGAGGCGTGCTATGCCAGCGGCCCGGTCAGCAGCGCCTCGAGCGCCGCGCCGGCGGGATAGGCCCGGCCATCGCCAGGCACGAGCAGCAGGGCGTTCGCGCCGCGCAGCGAGAGCAGTCGGCTGGAGCCTTGCGCGCCAGTGCTGCGGGCGACCAGTCGGCCATCCTCCCAGGCGACGATCGCACGTTGATACTCCGGCCGATCCGGCGGCGCTTGAATCGTGTCGCGCAGCGTTACGAGCACACGCGGGCGATCCGGGCTGGCGTCACCTTGCAGGCGCCGGAGCGCCGGGCGCGCAAACACCTCGAACGAGACCAGCGAAGAGACCGGGTAACCAGGCAGCCCGAACACCAGCTTGCCGCCAACGGTTGCGAAAGTGGTCGGCTTGCCGGGCTTGAAAGCGATTCGCCCAAAATGGACCGTACCAAGCTCAGCCAGCAACGGCTTGATCAGGTCGCGCGTGCCCATCGAGACGCCGCCGCTGGTGAGCAACACATCGGCCCGTTCGAGGCCTTCGAGGATCGCGGCGCGCTGCACCGCTTTGTCGTC
>DATFXE010000761.1:0-3384 GCA_035258585.1 Roseiflexaceae bacterium
CCAAACCGGGAGGAGCCCAATGTTACTGCCACTCACCACATTGCTCAGCGCGTTGCCTACGCGGATGGGCAACGCCGCGATTGATGCGCTCGCGCTGTTCCGCGGCGCCATAGGCAACCGCTACGACCGTGCGCTCGACGACCTGGGCGCCCCGGCCGAGGCGATCAGCGCCCAGTTGCCGCATCTCAGGTGGGAGGCGTAGGGTATGCCCACGATTGATCAGCAGGCTCTGCGCAGCCTGCTCAGCGACCGCGCCGAGGCGCTGGACCAGATCGCGCACCTCACGGCTGAGGTCAAACAGCTGGAGGCCCGCATCTCGGAACTGATCGCCCCGGCTGATAGACCGGTGCGCGTGCCGGGCTTCGGTACGCTGCGCATCACCGCGCCATCCGTGAGCCAACGCGTCGATCCCGACGCGCTGCGCCAGCTCATCCAGTCGCTGCGTGAGACCGGCCAGGGCCAGCTCGCCGACGAGATCGCGGCCTGCACCAAGCCGTCCTACCGCGACGGCAGCCTGCGCATCACACCGGAGAAGCCCGCCGCCTGATCACACACGTTGTTTCCACGCCCCAGCGTGGCCGTTTCACGCCGCTGAGGCGCGGAACGGCCTCCTGACCCATCCACAGGAGGTATCCATTGCATCAATCAACGCTCTTCAGCCTCCCCCAGACCGCACCGCGCCCGCTGAGCCTGGCCGAGCGCCCGCTGCGCGAGTGGCCCGCACAGGAGCGCCCGATCGAGCGTCTGGTCGCGCGCGGCTCCGCGGCCTTGTCGGATGTCGAACTGCTGGCCGTGCTGCTGCACAGCACCGCCGGCAAGACCAATCCTGTCGCGCTGGCCCAGCAGCTGATCAGCACCTTCGGCGACTGGCGGGGCTTGCAGCAGGCCAGCCTGGACGAAATTCAGCGCGTGCCAGGCCTGGGGCGCGACCGCGCCGCGCAGGTCAAGGCCGCGCTCGAGGTCGCCTGGCGCATGCTCCAGACACAGCCCGATGCGCGCTTGCAGATCAAGTCGCCAGACATCATCGCCCAGCGCTTGATGGCCGAGATGAGCCATCTCGATCAGGAGCACCTGCGGACGGTCTTGCTCGACACCAAAAATCGAATACAGACCATCCACACGGTGTATATCGGCAGCCTGAACGCCTCAATGGTGCGCGTGGGCGAGGTCTTCAAAGAGGCCGTCCGGCGCAACAGCGCCGCAATACTTGTAAGCCATAATCACCCCTCAGGCGACGCAACGCCAAGCCCGGAAGACGTTCTGGTCACGCGCGAGATTGTCAGTGCTGGAAAAATGCTTGACATCGACGTGCTGGACCATCTGGTGATCGGAAACGGCCGCTATGTCAGTATGCGCGAGAAAGGCCTGGGCTTCAGTCGCTGAAATTCCGAATGTTTCGGAATCTGCCGAGTCCCATACCTCAGCCGGCATGGGTGTTCCACCAATCCCCTGATCATCATCATCAATCAATCAATCAACACAATGAGGAAGGACACACGATCATGACTATCGCAAACACCGCCACCACCACCACCGCCGCCAAGCCCGCCCGCAGCCGCAAGAAGGTCGAGGCCATCGCCAGCACGCCCAGCGCCACGGCATTCCATGCCAGCGTGCCGCAGGAACAGCTCAAGCGCGCCCTGGCCAAGGCACAGCACGCGGTGGCGTCCAAGAGCACGATGCCCGTGCTCGGCAACGTGCTGCTGGTCGCCGCGGGCAGCCAACTCACCATCAGCGCCACCAACCTGGAGATCGGCATCGTCGTGTCGCTTGCCGCACAGGTCACGAGAGACGGCGCGATCACGTTGCCGGCCAAGCTGCTCGCCGACGTGGTCGGCAGCCTGCCCAACGAGACGATCGCCATGGACATGGACGCGCGCGATATGAGCGTGAAACTGACCTGTGGCGCCTTCGCGGCCACCATCAAGGGCATCGCCGCCGAGGAGTTCCCGACACTACCGACCCTCGACCACTGCGCGCCGATCGCCACCCTGGCCCCCGAGGCGCTGTGCAGCGCTATCAGTCAGGTCGCGTTCGCCGCGTGTAGCGACGAGACCCGCCCGGTCTTGACCAGCGTGCGGATCAGGCTCGCCGATACATCCGCCTCGTTCGCCGCCGCCGATAGCTTCCGCATCGCCTTCCGGGCGATCGCGCTGGAGCGACCGGTCGCGCGGCGCCAGGAGGTGATGGCGCCGGCGCGGGCGATGATCGCACTTGGCAAGGTGCTGGGCGATGTGGATGGCCAGGTCGCCATGCTGATCGACACTGGCGACCAGGTCGTCTTCCGTAGCGAGGAGGTCACACTGCTCGCCCGCTGCATCAACGGTACGTACCCGGCCGTAGATCGGTATCTCAACCCCACCGCCTCCCCGACCGTCGTGGAGATTGAGACCAAGGAGCTGGCCCGCGCGGTCAAACTGGCCTCGTTCTTCGCCAGCGCCTCGGCCAATGTGGTGCGCGTGCAGCTTGCCCGCGTCGATGATGACAAAGGCCGGCTGACCATCAGCGCCAACGCGGCCGAGGTCG
The DNA here is from genome assembly GCA_035258585.1 of Roseiflexaceae bacterium. Lineage (GTDB taxonomy): Bacteria > Chloroflexota > Chloroflexia > Chloroflexales > Roseiflexaceae > DATFXE01. Next base: position 2,527 of record DATFXE010000761.1, read on the forward strand.
GCGACAACACCAGCGCGCACGATGCGACGATCCGCGGCGCAGGCGGCGTGGTCGCGCTGAACGCCACCTACCTGGCCGATGCAATCGACGCGATCGCCACGCCACGCATCGCCATCCATTACAGCAGCGCGCAGCAGCCGATCATCGTGACCGGCGTGGGCGACGAGACCTACATCCACGTCGCGATGCCCATGACTGTCCGCTAACAGTTCCCGCAAGCAACCAAGAGAAGCCGAAAGCAGAACGCCGCGCTCGTGTGATCGGGTGCGGCGTTCGGTCTGTATCGATGATAACCATGAGGAGATCGAGCCCATGCGTCACCGCCATCAAATGCCACTGGGATTGTTCGATGAAGATCGACCACCACCGTATCCCGAAGACCCGTCCGCGATCGTTGTGAGCGTCTCCGGCGGCCTCGACAGCGACTACGCCGCGCTGTGGGCGCGACACCGCTGGCCCACCCACCCGATGATCCTCTGGCACGCCCACCTGGAGCAGATGGACTGGCCCGACACGCCGGCGCACCTGGAACAGTTGGACGCCGCACTCGGCAACTGCCGTCTGAGCATCTGCCAGGCGGTCTACGCGCTGAACGGCGCCACCACGCCGAGCGGCTGCAACGGCACGACCTTGCGGCGCGTGCAGCTCGTGCGCGATGGCGATGTTGCTCACGGCGTCGCCACCGACGATGATCCGGCGGCGATCGTGACACTCCTGGACTTCGCGCGCAAAGCGCGCAACGGACAGCCGCCAACTCGCGCGAACCGCTGGTGTACGAGCTATTTCAAGACGCGCCTGTTCGATAGCTGGGCACGCCAGAATCGCGCCAGGCTCGGCGAGCGCTCGGTGCTGCTCTCG
>DATFXE010000762.1:0-3264 GCA_035258585.1 Roseiflexaceae bacterium
CGCGCAAGGATACCGGCAAGTACGACGCCGATCAATGGGCTGGCGAGGGCCAGCGGCCTGGCCGAACACCCGGCCAGAGCTGGACCAGCGGCGAGTTCGTCGGCGAGGGCCAGGGCAGCGGGCCGCGCAAGGATACCGGCACTTACGATGCGCGCCAGTGGGTTGGCGAGGGCCAGGGCGAACCCGATACGAGTGATGATGCTGCCAAGAAGCGCCCGTAGACCCACTTGACAAGATGACAAGATGACAAGATGACAAGATGACATAACTCATCTTGTCATCTTGTCACTCCTCACCATCCCCCTTACCCGTACGCCTCGCGCAGGATCTCGATCGGGTGCTTCATCGTGACGCCGGTCCCGTGCGCGATCTGCCAGCGACAGATCTCCGAATCACAGACCGCCAGGTCGCTGCCGCTGGCGCGCACGAAGTCGAACAGCCCGGCGCCAACGTCCATCGCGATCTGGTAGCGCTCGGCTTTGTAGCCATAGCTGCCGGCCAGCCCGCAGCAGGCCGCCAGCGTATCGCTCAGACGCAGGCCGGGGATGAGCTCCAGGATATCCAGCGCCGGTCGGCCAATGCTGTGGGCGCGCAGCTGGCATGGTGCATGGTAGGGCAAGCTGCGGTCGATCGGCTTGAAGGTGGTGTCCAGCTCGCCGCGCTCGTGCAGCAGCCGTAGAAACTCGAAGATATCGTAGGTGTTCTCGGCCACCATGAGCGCGGCCGTGTCGTGCATTCCCAGCAGCTCGGGCGCCTCCTCCTTGAGCGTCAGTGTGCAGCTGGTGCTCGTGCCGACGATCGGGATGCCGCGCTGAGCATACGGCAGCAACTGCTCGAGGTTGTACTCGTAGTAGCGGCGCCCGTCCTTGAATGCCCCATTCGACAGCAGCGGCAGCCCGCAGCAGCCTTGCTTGGCCACAATGACCTCGAAGCCATTGCGCTCCAGCACCTCGACGGCCGCCTGGCCGACGCGCGGCTCGTAGTAGTTGGTCGAGCAGCCGTGGAAGTACACAACCTGCCGCTTCGCCGTTTGAACGTTCGAACGTTCGAACGTTCGAACGTTTGAACGTTTCTTGAACCAGGACCGAAAGCTGTACGTGCTAAATCTCGGCAGCGGCGCTTTGCGGGCGATCCCAACCACTTTCTCAACCGCGATGCGGATTAGCGGGTTGGTGGCCGAGAAGTTCGCTATGACTGCCTGCGGACCACAGGCCAGCCAGCCGGTCCAATCCTGGTGGCCCAGAATCCAGTTGCGAAACGATAACCCCTTCTGCTCGACGATCTGGGCGCGGGCGCGGGAGTTCAGCTCCATGATTCGCACCCCGGTCGGGCAGACGTCGTTACAGACCCGGCAGCCCGAGCAATAGTCCACCGACTCGTCGGGCGTCGGCTGGCCATCCTTGCGGAAGCGCTGCGCCTGCGGGCCGACGTACTTTGGCCCTGGGAACAGATCCGTGACCGCGCTCACCGGGCATGCGGCCGTGCAGATATTGCACTTGATGCAGTGATCCAGCGATTGTTCGAGCGATAGTTCAATATGGTCGTGCATCATAACTTGCTCAGTTGTCAGTTGTCAGTTGTCAGCTGTCAGTAACCACTGACAGCTGACAACTGACAACTGGCGCTCATGACTCGGTACTGAGAATTTGACCGGCGCGCCAGCCCGTCGCCAGCGCCAGGCCGCTGTAGCAGCGCTCGCGCACCGCGTCGGCGCCCGCCAGCGCGGCCCCGGCCACGGCGACATTGGTGTAGATCACGCCTCCGCCGCTGTCGATCGGCCGCATGTGCTCGTCGATGGTTACGCCGAGCTGGTAGACCGGATGGCCGCGCTCGTCCAGAAAACGTGGCGAGAACCACTCGCCGCGCGACGACGGCGCCTGGATCGGCAGGCCCAGCGCCGTCTCCCAGACCGCGCCCGTGTGGTCGGTGCGCAGGCCGCCGCCGGCGATTCCGCCGGTGGCCAGCAGAAACGCGTTGGCACGGTGCTCCTGCTCGCGCGCTGCCGCGGCGCTGTAGATTGCTTCCAGACGCCGATCGGCCCCCGTCGCGCGCAGCACCTCCGATCCGGTCTGGAGCCTACCGCCAGCCGCCATGATCGCGTCGCGGAAGATCTGGAACAGCCGCATGCCCGGCACCGAGGGTGGCAGGGTTGGTATCTCGAAGATCTGCGCGCCGCTCAGCCGCTGCAAGTCGGCCACCACGCCGAGCGGGTCCTTCAGGCCCAGCACCGCCGGCAGGCCGATCCGCGTGGCGCCATGGCGCAGCGCACGCAGCTGCCGCCCGACATCCTCGCGGAACGCCGGCTCATCGAATAGCTGGGCGAAGACCCGCGTGTTGAAATCGAGCTTGCGTTTGACCGCGGGCAGCTCGAGGTAGACGCCGCGCGCCGGAATGCCTTGAGCCGACAGGTTTGCCGCAGCCAGCGGCGGAAAAAAATCACGCAGCTCGCGAAACCCCGCCAGCAGTAGCTCGCCGCCCAGCCGCGTATCGCCGGCGGCCATTGTGGCCGGCAGCAGCGCGGCCGGGCGCAGCGCGCCGACGGCGGTGGGCAGCAGCACGTTGCGCTCCAGGCTGCCGACATATGAGTAGCGCGCGGCCTCCATCAGCGCTCGAAACCGTCCCAGCGCTTGCTCGACCCCATCGGAGCCAGCGCGAGCGTAGGGGTGTTCGGGCCGCGACTCGACCACATCGCGCAGCGCGGCGAGCGGCCTGTCGGCGCCATCCCCGCCCCAGACATCGATCGTCCCCGAGGTCCAGTGCGTTGCGCCCTGGCCCTTGGCCAGGATGAGCGGCTTCCGGCCGGCCTCGGCCAGCGCCAGCGCGCCCATCAAGCCGGCCAGGCCGGCGCCGATAACGATTGTGTCACGCATACTTTTCAGGGGACAGGGGACAGGGGACAGGGGACAGGGGACAGCAATTGACACTGTAGCCTATAACCTGTAACCTGTAACCTGCGCTATGCGGTATGATACTCCGTCGCGATCGCCGGATGCGCCGTCACCAGGCCGTCGCCATTTGCCTGTTCCGGCGCCGGCAGCAGGTCGACGCCCAGCGTATCCAGGTAGATGATCTCGTCCAGCCGGACCTGCCGCAGCTGATCGCCCCAGGCGATCGCCGTCAGTCCTTTCCAGCGCTCTTGCAAGAACTGGCGCAGCAGCGCGGCGCTCGCGAGTGCGCTGTCGTCGCGCGCGGGCTCCTGCTGCACCGGAGTGCCGGCTGGCGGGGCAGGCGGCGTTGCGCTGGTGCCGCCGAAGCCTTTGACCT
>DATFXE010000763.1:0-4530 GCA_035258585.1 Roseiflexaceae bacterium
AGGCGGCCGGTCGCCTGCTCCTGCCGGCGGTTGAGCCGCGCCTCGGCCGCCGCGAGCTGCTCGGCGCTGTCGCGGTAGAAGGGATTAATCTGCTGAAGCTGCCGCAGCACGCCGATCGCCTGCAGCAGTCGATCCCCCTCCAGATGCCGCTGAGCCTGCTCGTATAGCTCGGCCTGGTGGTCGCGTGGCTGCGCGGGCGGAGGCGCATGGCGCGGCGGGTGGCTGCCGAATGCGGCCGCGGACTGGCCACGATTGTAGGCGCTGCGCTCGGCGAAATCGCTCAGCACCCGATACGCCTCAGTCAGCCGCTGGCTGCGCTGCCTGGCATAGGCCTGTTCTTCGGGCGTACCGTTGACAAAGCGATCGGGGTGATATTTGGATATTTCGCGCCGGTATGCTCGCTTGATCTCGTCGAGCGAGGCCGAGCGTGAGACACCGAGAAGCGCGTAGTAATCCAGGTTTTCGAAATCGGACATCACTCAGCCGGCAGTCAACAGTCAGCAGTCAGCAGTTGGCAATCGAAGCCGTGACTGCCTACTGCCGACCGCCGACTGGCTATTGCTTATTCAAGGTAATCGCGTAGCTTCTTGCCGAGGCGTGGGTGACGCAGCTTGCGGAGCGCCTTGACCTCGATCTGGCGGATGCGCTCGCGGGTGACCCCGAACTCTTTGCCGACCTCCTCCAGCGTGCGGCTGTGGCCATCCTCGAGGCCAAAGCGCAGCTGTAGAACCCGGCGCTCGCGCTCGGTGAGCTGGTTGAGCACCTGCTCGACCTGCTCACGCAGCATCTGGTGGCTGGCCGCATCCGAAGGCGCCAGCACTTTGGAGTCCTCGATGAAGTCGCCCAGCTGGCTATCTTCCTCCTGGCCCACCGGCGTCTCCAGCGAGACCGGCTCCAGCGAGGTCTTGCGGATCGAGCGCACCTTCTCGACAGGGATGCCCATGACCTTGGCCAGCTCTTCGTCGCTCGGGTCGCGCCCCAACTCCTGGAGCATGCGCCGGCTCTCGCGCATCAGCCGATTGATCGTCTCGACCATATGCACGGGGATGCGGATGGTACGGGCTTGGTCGGCGATGGCGCGCGTGATCGCCTGGCGGATCCACCAGGTCGCGTAGGTCGAAAACTTAAACCCCTTGCGGTAATCGAACTTTTCGACCGCGCGAATCAGCCCAACATTGCCCTCCTGGATCAGGTCGAGCAGCTGGAGCCCGCGCCCGATGTACTTCTTGGCCACCGACACTACCAGTCGCAAGTTGGCTTCCGTCAGGTACTCGCGCGCCAGCTTGCCAGATTCGATCGCCGCGTTCCATTCGCGCCAGAGTTGGTCGCGGTGGCTCCTGAGCGATTCCTGCAACTCATGAACCGACGGCCATTCGCTGCCGGCCAGCAGGCGCTGCTGAATCTCGCGCGGCAGCAACTCATAAATGATCATCGCGTGGGCGATCGACTGGTCGAACTGCTCGGCGGTCAGGCGGTGGTGTTTGGCCATTTCGAGCCGCCGCCGGTCGTAGGTCTGGCGCAGCTCGAAGGTCAGCTTATCCTGCATTGTGAGAATATCGCGCACCATGCCGTAGGTGATCGGGTTGGGGACCGGCAGTTCGGCCGTGGCATACAGCAGCGCCAGCGCGTCCTGGACCACCGGCCAATTCTTCTGAAAGCGGCCGTAGATTGTCGTGCCGATCTCGGGCACCTGGGTGCGATCCCAGTCGGCGCCAAGCTGGACCTTGTAAGCCGTCAGATACTCGCCGATCTCGATCCGCTGCGCCAGGTCGGTCTCCTGGCGGCCGGTCAGCAGTGGCACGCGCCCGATCTCGCGCAGGTACATCCGCACGGTATCGTTGACGCTGATGCCCTCGACATTCAGGCCATCCTCCAGGTCGGCGTCTTCGTCAAAGATGTTCTCGCCCTCGACCTCCGACCCGCCGGCGATCATCTCGTCGCGCGTACCCAGGCCAGCCGCCGCCAGGGCCTGCTGGATCTCCTCGAGCTTGTCGACGTCGGTCTCGGGGTTGGGAACCAACTGCAAGATCTCGCCCTCGGTGACGAAGCCGCGCTGCTTGCCATGCGCGATCAGGTCTTGCAGGCTGGTGATCGTATTTTGCTCTTCCTCCGGCTCCTCGGCGCGCGCTGGCTCATCGGCCTCGGCGCCCAGGTCGTCGAAAGGCATCTCGTCGTCGTCGATCATGGTGTCCTTGTTCTTTTCCATAGAACAGCTCCCTTAGACCGCGTGCAAGCTGTGGAGGTCGTTGTAATTTGAACTGCGTTTGGGAACGCTGATCGCGTCGATATACTCGATGATCTGTACCAATCGTTCGTATGCCGCAATCTGCTCTTCCTCACTTGCCGCGCTGGTCGTCTCATGCGAGATCCGCTTCTTCCAGCGGCGGGCCAGATCGAGTTGCAGCATTCTAGCACATTCCAGCGCATCGTTCACATAGCGGTATGCCTGCGGCTGCGGCACCTTCATACTCAGCACGCGCTCGGCCTGTTCGCGCAGCGCTTCGTCCAGGCTGTGCGCCCAGGCGTCCGGGTCGGTCCCAGGCGGCTGTTCCAGCCAGGCCCGCCAGATCGCACGGTTGTCCACGCGCTCGAACAGCTCGATGAGTGCGCCTTCGATAATATCTCCGACGAGTGGGAAGGGCGAAAGGTCACGTCGTACCTTCTCTTGTACCGCTGTGCGCGCGGCCGGGTAACGCAGCAGCCAGCCCAACATGTGATCTTCCTGGCTTGGCGCCGTGGCCGGGGCAAGGATTGGTTCGCGCCGGGCGGCCGGGCGCTGCGGCGACGGCATGGCCTGGCGGACGATTCGCTCCTCTACTTCTACTAAACGTGCGATCTGTTGAATATGGTGCGCCTGTTCAACCGGATTTGCCACCTGTGCGAGTAGCGGGGCCAGCCGCGCCACCGCTTCGGCTTTGCCCTTGGCGTCGTGCAGATCGAGGTCGCTGGTCAGCGCGCCGATGTAGAAATCCATGGCCGGCCGCGCCCCGGCGACGAACGCGCGCCACTGCTCGGGGTTGGCCTGGATGACCTCGTCGGGATCTTTGCCATCCGGCAGAGCGATGATCCGCACCTCGGCGTCCAGTTCGCGCTCCCAGCGGATGTAGCCGTGTGGCGTCGGCACCGGCACGGCGTGGCCGTCCAGATTGTCCTGCAAAGTCTGGACACCCTTGATCATGGCGCGCACGCCGGCCGCGTCGGCGTCGAGCGCAAGGTAGACGCGCTTGGCGGACAGCTTCTTGATCGCGCCGACATGCTCGCCCGTCAGCGCCGTGCCAAGCGGTGCGACGACATTGTGGAAGCCGTATTGGTGGGCGATAATCACGTCGACATAGCCCTCGACGATCACGGTCGCATCGCTGGAACGGATGGCGTCGCGGGCCAGATCCAGCCCGTAGAGCACACGGCTCTTGTCGAACAGCGGTGTCTGGGGCGAGTTCATATACTTCGGCTGCGCATCGCCAAGCGCTCGGCCGCCAAAGGCGATCACCTGGCCCTTGACATCGCGGATCGGGAACATCAGGCGGCCGCGGAAGCGATCGTAGTAGCCGCCGTTCTCGCGTTGGATAGCCAGGCCAGCCGCCTCGATCTCCCCCGGCTCGAAGCCTTTGCGATCGGTCAGGTAGGAGAGCAGCGCACTCCAGTTGTCCACGCTGTAGCCCAGTTGGAATGCCTCGACAGTCGCCGCATCGATCTTGCGCTTCTGGACATAGGCACGGGCCACCTCGCCCTTGGGCGATTTGACCAGCAGGTGGTGAAAGAACGTGGCCGCGGCGGCGCTGATCTCCAGCAGGCGCGTGCGCAGCCGATCCTGCTGCTCATCCTGCTCGGTGCGCTCCTTGAGCTGCACGCCAGCGCGCTTGGCCAGCTGCTCGAGCGCATCTTTGAATTCCAGCCCTTCGCGCTGCATCAGGAAATCGAACACCGTGCCCGAGGCCTTGCAGCCGAAGCAGTGGTAGCTCTGTGTATCGGGGAAGACGGTAAACGCCGGCGTGCGGGTGTTGGCGTGGAACGGGCAGAAGCCGACAAAATTACGCCCAGCCTTGCGCAGGTTCACATATGCCGAGATAAACTCGACGATGTCGATTCGCTCTTTGATTTGGTCGGTCACATTGGTCATATTGCAGATTGCAGATTGCAGATTGCAGATTGCAGATCGTCCCAATCTACAATCTGCATTTTGCAATCTACAATATTATGCGCCCCATGTCCTTGGCACATACAGATCGTTGAATACCTTGATCGCATAGCGATCGGTCATCCCGGCGATGTAGTCTACCACTGCGCGCGCGGTTGGTTCGTCGCGTTCGCGGTTGATCCGCCGCAGGTCTTCGGGCAGCTGTTCGGGATGCTCGATGAAATGATGGAACAGCATCTCGATCATGATCCGCACTTTGCCGTCGTCGGCCTTGGCGCGCGAGTCGAGATAGACCTTGGTATACATAAACTCGCGCAGCGCGTTGGTTGCCGCCAGAATCTGCGGGCTCATCGCCATCAGCGGCGGGTCGGGCGGCGTGCCCTCGCCGCTGG
>DATFXE010000764.1:0-5919 GCA_035258585.1 Roseiflexaceae bacterium
GCCAGTAAAGGCAATACGCGGTAACGCAGGAGTGAGGATGAGGGGCAGATAGGCACTATTCGATGCTGGCACGGCTGCGACAGCGTGCCCAAATACTGCCGACAGCACATAGATGCCTGCGGCGAAAAGGACGCTCAACACGATGGCAAGCCGACGCTGCGTAAATATCCGTGGTAGAAATAGGGATATACGGCGCGATAAAAGGGTAGCGGTCAACGGCATTAGCAGCAGTCTACTCGCTCTCACAGTCATCGAAAGGCTACGTATGATATCTCTGCACACACAGTTGTCAATCGCTAGTTAAGAGAAGCGGCCCAACGGTACGCGCTTCAGCCGCCGCCGAAGGCGCGCCGCACAGGAAGACTTCAAAAAAGCCGTGATCTTGCGCGCCCAAGGCGGTCGGACTGCAAGCGCGGGTTGGGTGGCAGCAGTCAGTTGGCCTCCACGTTGCGCTGTTGTGCAATCCGTTGAGCGATTGTTCGCCGGCTCGTTTGAAATTGCTCGCGTGCTTCACGCACCTGCTGAACCAGTGCGGGATCGGCGCTGTCGGGCGATCCGCTGTCGAACGGCGGTTGTGGATTGTATTCCATCATGAGCTGAATTTCTTGCGCGGTGTACTCATCTCGTAACAGGGCAGCCAGGGAGAGGCCGAAGTCAATGCCTGCAGTAATCCCACCCCCAGTGACACGATTCCGATCGACAACCACCCGCTGAGTGACCGCTTCCGCCCCGAAGAGTGGGAGCAAATCCATCGACAACCAGTGGGTCGCAGCACGATATCCGCGCAGTAAGCCAGCGGCACCGAGTACCAGCGTGCCAGTACAGACCGCAGTAATATACGAGGCGGTCGTACTTTGCTGATGGAGAAAATCAAGCAATGGCGGATGCTCCATCATGGCATTGACACCGACACCACCGGGAACAAACAGGATATCGAGCGCTGGACTAGTCGACCAGGTGGCATCTGGCAGAATGGTCAGGCCGCGCTCGCTTCGCACTGGTTGAGGCGTCTCGGCTAATAAATGGACCTGTGTGAAGGGCATGCGTGCGAAGACTTCGTAGGGACCGGTCAAATCGAGTTGCGTGAAGTTCGGAAAGAGGATCATACCAATGCTGAGTGGAGGAAGCGGATTATTTCTGGCCATCTGCGTGCTCCTGAACATGAAAGAAAAAGACAAGCGATAGAGCGTATTCGTGCCGTTGCGTGTCCGGTGGTGACTAGAACAGAGCTGCCACCCAACATGTGGTTTAGCTGTACTCCGGATCCACAGCAACCGCGATCATCAGCCCCCAGACCAAGCCGGCGGCGGACACCAGGCCGGTCTAAGAGTGCCCATGCGCGGCGTCAATCGCGCTCAGGATGTGCGCAAGCGTCTTCCTACAAGCTCCAGCGCACGCCGCAATGCTGGCACGGCCACGGCGCCGGGTGTTCGCCCAGCACCGCCGCGCGCAGCTCCTGGTAGGGCTGGTCGTTCCAGACCTCGGCCAGCGGGCGCTCGAACACGTTCCCAAGCATGATTCCCTGGTAGTCGGGCGTGGCGAACGGCGCGATGCAGCACGGCAGCGCCGTGCCGGTAGCGGTGATATACATCAGCGCCCACGGGCGATAGCAGCCCTGCCAGGGGTACGCCCCTTTGACCTCGACGCTCTCGTGCGGTGTGGTCGCGCCGGAGGCGCGGAAGGTCAGCCCGAGCGCTGCCGCCAGCGACTCGCATTCCGCGATCAGCGCCACCTGGCGCTGCTCCAGCGTCGCGAACAGCGATTGCTCCGGCACCATCGTCGTGCCGTCGTAGGGGTGGGGCGAACCCGCTCCTACGACGTCGCCAAAGTACACCAGCCGCTGCAAATAGACTTCTGGTACGCCAAGATCGGCCGCCAGCCGCACGAACGCGGGCAGCTCGCGCAGATTCTCCTGCATGCCGACGAACCAGAGCGAGACGCGCGGGCACTCTCGGCCGCCGTGGCGCGCGACGAACGCGCGCAGGTTGGCGATGATCTGCTCGAATTTGTCGATCCCGCGCAGCCGATGGTAAAGCTCAGGCGTGGCCGCATCCAGCGACACCCGCAACTCGTCCAGGCCGGCCTCGCTCAGCGCATCGCCGCGCCGCTCATCGAGCAGCAGCGCATTGGTGTTGAAGAGGACGTGCGCGCCGCGCTGCTTGAGATGTGCGACGAACCGCGGCAGCTGGGGGTTGAGCAGCGGCTCGCCGATGCCGTGTAACACTGCCCGATCGATCCGCGGGAGCTGGTCGACGATCCGGCGAAACTGCGGCCAGGTCAGGTGATGCTTGGGCTCGAAGGGCAGAAAGTGATCATAGGTGAGCGGGCACGAGGCGCACAGCGAGTTGCAGCGGTTGGTCACCTCGATATAGATTTGCCGCGGCAGCTCAGCGGCAACGATCGTTCGTGTGTCGAGCGGTATCATGGGCGGCCGTCCACGAGACTTCAACGGATTGAACAGATTGAGAAACGGATACAACGAACTATACCGCTTCTATTATATCCGTTTGCTATCCGCTCTATCCGTTGAAAATCTCGTTGTAGTGCTCAGCGTCCTCGCCAGTTTGGTGTGATTCGCCGTAGCACGTAGTGTCGATAGTAGTGTCACGACCATGACGAACAGGAGCGGCGCTACCTGCGCGAGCACATTGATCGCGCTCACCTGGGTCACGCTGAACGGCTGCCCAGGCAGGTAGCGCAAAAAGCTGTTGGAGAGATTACTGCAAAGCGCGCCCAGGCAATATACCGGCAGCAGCGTCAGCGTCCAACGGCTGGCTGGCAGCAGCGCGGCCGGCGCCAGCAGCCACAATAGATACCAGTGCTGGAACCAGAAGCTGCCGATCAGCAGATAGACCAGCGTCAGCATGACACAGCCGCCCCAGAGCAGCGCCTCGTCCGGCTCGGGCGAATCCGCGCCCATGCGGCGCCGAGTATGCCACCAGAACCAGGCCAGCACCAATGCCGCCCCGGCAAGAAACACAATTGTTGCGGCCGTGGTTGTGACGCGCCAGGCGGCAGTTTCGCTCCATCCATAGCGTTCCTGAAGCACGCGGTAGACTAAATCGGCCGGCGAGTTGATCAGCAAACGGGCGCGCTCCTGGAGCATGCGCCGCAGCGTGTCCCAGCCGCCAAACGGCGCGTATAACAGCCAGGACAGCGGGACAGCCAGTACAAGCGCGACCGCGCCGTCGCGCAGGGCCCCCAACAAGCCACGCTGTCGCAGCAGCCACAGGCCGACGATCGGCAGGATCAGCAGCGCGGTCAGCTTCACATGCCCGGCGAGTATGAGCGCCAACAACCCCCAGACCCAGGCGCGGCGTTGAAACAGCCAGAATGCCAACACCATCATAAGGACCATCAGCAGGTCGTTATGCGCGCCGATCGCGCTGGTGATGATCAGAAGCGGATTCCATAGCCACGCCAGCAGTGCAGCGCTGGTATGCTCGGGGCTGGCGCGCCGGACGATCAGCCCGATCAGCAGGCCGCATAGCCCCACGAGCAGCATCGCCATCAGCCGGTAGCCGACAATATACGCCACGTGGCTATTGCTCAGGCCAAACACATACTCTACGACCCACGCAACGGCGCCGCTGGCATATTCCCACAGCGGCCCATAGGTATCCACCTGGCCGCGCCAGGTGATGTATTGGTAAAACGGCCGATCGGCAAACAGGAAGGGTGCGACGGCAAGCGGGCTGGCGCCATATTCGACGATCATCCGGCCGCGGAACACATAATCGAAGATATCGAACGACTCGCCTGGGTAGGCGCCAAGCAGTGCGGCGGAACTGAGCAGCCAGCCCACAACGCTGATGACGATTGTGAGCCGGGTGTAGCTGCCCCGGAGACGAAGCACGAGCCGCAGGGCCAAGATATAGACGACGACCAGCATGGCATAGACGCCAGCGACTGCGATGCCGATTGCGAGCGAATTCCCCGCCAGCGTCGACCAGCCGGCGCGTGGACTGCGCAGGCCGATCGCAAGCGGGTAGTGCGCGGTGATACCGCGAGCGTACAGCAGCACGCCGATCAGGCCAAGCCCGATCAATGCGGCCAGGCGAGCAGCGAGACCGTTCCAGCGCGGGATGTTCGGTAGTAACTGTTCAGTCGGGCGCCATTGCTTGGGCGCCTGCTCGTCGATGTTGGCTTGACGCGAGTTACGCGGTGGCCCAGATTTGGAGGTTCGCAGCGGTACTTTATCTTCCTTTTGTTTTTCGTTTTTTTCGCTCTGCGAGCGAAAAAACCGGGTGCGCTCTGGGCGAACAGATAAAACGGCACGTACCATGCTGCCGCAGGCGAAACGGCGTTTGAGTGTGGTACTGCGTAACTCCTGGGCCTGAAAGATCGTTGGCTCCATACCAGTTCATCCAGCCGCATAGCGCAAGGTGGTCCGCAGAATACGGTAAGTCGCCAACAATGTACCGCGAACCGTACCACCAACCTTGGATTGGCCCGCCAGGCGCGGCCGGTAGCTGATCGGCACTTCGACAATTCGCGCCTGACGGCGGGCCGCCTTGACGATCATCTCGACCGGCCAGCCATAGGTCATCTCGCGCATGTCGAGCGTGCTCAAGAGATCGCGGCGCACCACGCGAAACGGTCCCAGATCGGTCAGGCGCAGGCCATAGAACAGATACATCAGCCGCGCGACCAGCTGATTCCCGAAATGCTGGTGCGGCGGCATTGCGCCGGCAGCCATGCTGCCACGCAGACGCGTGCCAAGCACCATCTCGGCCGATCCAGCTATGATTGGCGCAAGCAGCGTGCCCAGCTCAGCGGGGATGAAGCTGCCATCGCCATCCATAAACGCCAGCAGCTCGGCGTTGGCCATCGCGACGCCCGCCGCGCAGGCGTAGCCATATCCGCGGCGTGGCTCGCTGATGACACGGGCCCCGGCGCGCCGCGCGGCGCCAGCGGTATCGTCGGTCGAGCCGTTATCGACGACCAGCACCTCTTGAACCAGGCCCCGCGGCAACTCCGCCAGGAGTGGCCCGATGCAGGCCGCTTCGTTCAAGGCCGGAATGATCAGGGTTACGTTCATTATTGGCCATAAGAAACGCCCGCGTGTGGCGGGCCACATGTTCATCCGAGCCGGCGATCTCACTGCGCAGGCGCTCAAGCTCCGCGACGGTGTCGATGTCGTACCAGACGGGGAGGAGCGCCACGCTCAACCGCAGCTCCTCGGCCAGGGCCAGCGTATCGCGCACGACATGCGGCGTACTCATCTGGACTTCGCGTAGCAGCCGCGGCTGTGGACGCTTCAGGCCGATCAGATAGTACCCGCCGTCGTCGCACGGCCCAAGTGCCACATCCGCCCCGTCGTGGAGCGCTTCGAAGGCCCGAACAACATACGCAGCCGGCAATGTCGGGCTGTCGCTATCCATGACCACCACATGCCGCGCGCCAGCAGACAGAGCGTCGGTCAACAGGCGATCGAGTCGCTCGCCCAGATCTGCGCCGCGCTGTGGTGTGAGCCGCATATCCGGCGCCAGCGTATGGAAATAGGCCGACGCATCCTCCGGTAGATAGACGATCCCGCGCTCGACATGTGGCACCCGCCGCATGATCTCGAGTGTGTCGCATAGCAAACACTCGTAGAGCGCAGCAGCCGACTCGCCCGAGAGCGGCGGGCAGAGTCGCGTTTTTGTCTGGCCAGCGGCCGGCCGCTTGGCAACCACCAGAAGTGTACGGTGCATGGCGTAGGGTATACGTGACAGGGTATAGGTTACAGGATAGAGGAGAACGGCTCATTATCCGCTATCCCCTGTATCCTGTCACCTGTAACCTATCCTACATCAGGCGAACCAGCAGCCGGGCGAGCGGGTTGCCGCGCGCAGCAGCCGGCGCCAGACGCGGCAGCAGAAATTGGTCGGCGCCCAGAAAGCGACCAGCCGGGATGATCAGGAAGATCAGATTCAG
>DATFXE010000765.1:0-3925 GCA_035258585.1 Roseiflexaceae bacterium
CGGGCTACATGACCGGGCAGGCGATCAACGTGAGTGGCGGGCTGGTGACATACTAGTGCCCTTACAGGGCAGAGGCTGGGGACTTGAGGCTAGAGGCTTGTGTTCCTGATGCGATCGAGCCTTACGCCAAATCCGCAAAGCTATCTTGATTTCGCACTAGTGCGCTTGTACGCGTGGGGTTAGGGGTGGAGAGATGGGGATGATGTTTCTGATGCCCACCAGCCCTGCCTCCGATGTCATCGCGTTCATCGCAGCGTAGGGGCGCGGTCATCTCGCCCGCGATAAGCGCGCTGATTATCAGCGATATCTATGTGCGTCTATATCTCTGTGACGCCGACCGGCTGTACCGCGCCTTCTCCATCGCCCTGGGCGCGCCGGGCCGCCAGTTGGGCGATCCGGCCGCCGGGCGCCAGCGCCGTGCCCGCCAGCGCCAGCACCGATGCGCCAAAGGCCAGCCAGAAGACCGACTGGATGGCGCTGGCCAGCACCATGCGCAGTGTACCATCCAGCGCCGCATTGGACGCGCTGGCGATCGGGTCGAGCAGCGCGTTCAGCGACACCGACGCCGGGTCGAGGCTGGCTGTGAGCAGGCCGGATGCCAGCCGCGCGCTCAGGACCGCGCCCATCACGCTCACGCCGAGGGTGCCGCCAATGCTGCGGCTGAACTGTACGGTCGAGGTAGCGCTACCGAGCGCCTCGCGCCGCACTGTGCTCTGCACGGCGATCAGAAACGCCGGGATCGACAGGCCCATGCCCACGCCCATCAGCGCCAGGCTGCCGAGCAAGAGCGCCTGGGGCGTGCCAACACCGACCTGGGTCATCAAAAAGGACCCGATCGTCAGCAGCACCATGCCGATCAGCGCCAGCGTGCGATAGCCGACAGTCAGCAGCAGCCGGCTACCGACGATGCTGGCGATCACCCAGGCGATCAGCATTGGCGTAAGCGTCACGCCGGCTTCCGTGGCGCTGGTGCCCAGGACCGCCTGGACGAACAGTGGCACATAGGCGGTGCTGCCGAACATCGCCCAGCCGGCCAGCACGCCATGCAGGCAGGCGATTGCAAACAGCCGGTCGCGGAACAGCCGTAGCGGCAGCACCGGGTCGGCGGCGCGCCGCTCGACCCAGGCCAGCAGCGCGAACAAGAGTAGCGCCACTCCCAGCAGCCCCCAACCGAGCGGCGTGCCGAAGTCGAACAGCCCGAGCAGCAGCAGCACCACGCTGACCGTCAGCAGCACCGAGCCGGCGTAATCCACCGCCGGCCGCGCCGCCCCTGCCGTGCGCGGCCGATCGACCCAGGCGCGCCAGACCAGAATGAGCGCCAGCAGGCCCGGCAGCACGTTGATGAAAAACACCCAGTGCCACGAGACCTGATCGACCAGGAAGCCCCCCAGCAGCGGCCCGACCACCGACGACACGCCCCAGACGCCCGAGAACACACCCTGCATTCGTGCGCGCTGCTCGAGGGTGAACAGATCGCCGATGATGATGAACGCGAGCGGCAGCAGCCCGCCCGAGCCCAGGCCCTGCACCGCCCGCGCGGCGATCAGCTGGCCCATGCTCTGTGAAAAGCCACATAGCAGCGAGCCGAGCAGGAACAGCAGCATCGCGATCGCATAGACCGGCCTTCGCCCGTAGATATCCGAGAGCTTGCCGTACACCGGCACCGTGGTGGTAGATGCCAGCATATAGACCGAGAACACCCAGCTGTAGCTGCTCAGCCCGCCAAGCTGGCTGACGATTGTCGGCATCGCGGTGGCGACGACGGTTGATTCCATAGAGGCCATGAACAGGCTGAGCATCACGCCCACGGTGATAGTCATGACTTGGCGACGCGGCACAAAAAGACTCCTTCATTCAGGTCGAGTTGGCGAAAACTGGGTTGGATAGGACCAGGCGGATTGTAGCAGAGAGCGGGCCACGAACGGTCAGTATACCACTGAACATCTCCGGTGGAGGACGGATCAAAGCTATTTCGCTGGTAACGACTCGGCAAAGGCAACCCCTTGCTGAACCCAGTGCTTGAGCTCATCAGCTGAGTGCAAGCCGTCAGAGTCCACGACGATCCAGCCCTTCATCGGTCGCCCGGTCATGTCGAACACACGCACATATGGCTGCGCGATCGCGGCTGCGTACGTATCCGGACTGATCCGCACGATCAGGTCGTTGCCATTTACCCCACACGCCATATTTCCGTTGATGAGGAAGCCAATCCCGCCAAACATCTTTTTCTCGGTCAGTCCAGGCAGATCGGGTAGGGCCGCGCGGATGCGCTGCGCCAGGGTTTCATCGTAGGCCATAGGTACCTCCGCAGATCTATATGATGCGGCATGTCTCATATCGTTGCCGGTGCCGTATTCCAATCTGCCGGTCGCAGGTGCTCGTTGGGCCGCACAGCGGCCCCAACGAGCACCTGCGACCCATTATTGTATGGCTGCAAGGGCGTGGGAATGCGCTGCGGCGCATTCCCACGCCCTTGCAGCCACCGTGTTCAATACGGGATGACTCATGAAGAACGCTTCTTTTCCCGCCTACAGACCTTATGCCGTCGCAAGCACCACGCCGTTGCCCGACGCATCGCGGACCAGCGCGCCCTCGGCCCGCTGTTCGATCGGGATGTCGGCCTCACGCACGCGCGCCAGTACCGCCTCCAGCGCGGCCTGGTGTGGCAGCCGCACCACGAAGTAGCGCAGCCCGGCTGAGCCGGCCGGAGCAGGTGGCGCTCCCACGCCCGCCCAGGTGTTCAGGCCGATGTGGTGGTGGTAGCCGCCGGCCGACACAAACAGCGCGCTGGGGCCATAGCGCACGATGATATCGAAGCCTAGCACGCCGTGGTAGAACGCCTCGGCCGCCTTGAGGTCGGCCACGTGGAGATGGATATGGCCGATCGTCGTCGCGGGGGCCAGGCCATCCCACGGGCGGTCGTCGCGATCGAGCTCGGCCAGGATGCCGTCGACGTCGAGCGGATCGGTCGCCATCTGGATCTGGCCGCCCCTGCGCGGCCACTCGGCGCGCGGGCGGTCGCGGTAGATCTCGATCCCGTTGCCGTCCGGATCGTCCAGGTACAGCGCCTCGCTGACCAGGTGGTCGGACGCGCCGCTGAGCCGGTAGCGCGCTTCGGCCAGGCGCCGCAGCGAGCGCGCCAGATCGAGCCGCGAGGGTGTCAGGATCGCGAAGTGGTACAGCCCGGTGGTGCGGGCTGGCTTAGGTGGCGCGCCAGGCTGCTCGGTCAGCGCCAGCAGCGGCGTTGTGCCGTCGGCCGCGAGCGTCAGCGTATCGCCATCGCGAGCGAGCGGGCGGAAGCCCAGCACGTCGCGGTAGAAACGCTCCGAGCGATCGAGATCGGCCACGGTCAGGTAGACCGCGCCGATGTTCGTGTCCGGGTCGATTGAAAAGGGAGCCATGAGATCCTCCAAAGGCAGATTCTTGACCATATGGGCCATATTCTAGCAGCTGAGCATAGGCACCGGCGTAAACAGGGCCGTAAACGCCGCGTAGAGCAGGCGATGGATACTCAGCGGAACGTTAGAATGTTGGAACGTTCCAACGTTCTAACGATTTCGCCCGTACTTCTCGTGGCTGGACACCCAATCGGATGACGAGATCGCCGCGGCCAGCGAGATCTCGCCAGCCAGCGCCACGGCGGCCACGATCTCGGCCAGCTTGTTGACCTTGCCCTTGCCGATGCAGCCGAGCACCTCCAGGCACTCGCGCTGTGTCGCCAGGCCGGTGCCGCCGCCGTAGGTGGCCACAATCAGCGACGGGATCGTCAGCGACAAATACAGGTCGCTCTCGGGCGTCAGCTCGACGTACAGAATGCCGGCCGACGATTCCGACACATTCGCGACATCCTGCCCGGTGGCGATGAACATCGCGGTGATCGCGTTGGCCGAGTGCAGGCCGTTGTTGTTCACGCCCGAGAGGAAGC
>DATFXE010000766.1:0-3429 GCA_035258585.1 Roseiflexaceae bacterium
CCGTGCCATTGCTCTTCCACAGCTCCTGGCCGGCGCTGAGCGTTGTGGCGACGAAGAAGAGCGTCCCGTCGACATTCGTGAGCTGGGATGGAAAAGCGCTGCCGGAGCCAGGCACGATGTCTTTGACCAGCACCGTACCGGCGGCGGTGCCATCGCTCTTCCACAGCTCGGCCCCTTTCAGGCCATCGTCGGCGACGAAGTATAATGTGCCATTGACATCGGTGAGGTCGGGCGCGGCGAAGAAGCCGAATCCGCTGCTCGCGCCCGGACTGATATCTTTCACCAGCGTCGTACCGGCGCTGGTGCCATCGCTCTTCCACAGCTCGCGCCCGGCGGTGCCGTCGTCGGCCGTGAAATAGAGCGTGCCGCCCACCTTGGTCAGGTTCTGGGGTGTGGAGCCATCAAAGCCAGGGTTGATATCGCGAACCAGCAGCGTGCCTGCGGCAGTGCCGTCGGTCTTCCACAGCTCGGAGCCATGGCTGCTGTCGGTGGCGGCGAAATAGGTCACCGCGCCGATGGTCTCGAACTCCGATGGAAAGGAGCTTGGCCCGGGGTTCAGATTGGTGTTGATATCCTGAACGAGCTGCGCTGGGCCTGCCGCATGGGCCGAAAACACCGCCGCCAGGGCCACGAGCACAGCTAGCGCAGCCCCGAGGCGCGCCGCACCTGGCCGCGGCCACTGCGCGGCATACGAAGTGCTGCGAGTTACGCTATTCATAGAATGCTCCTTGGCTAGTCATATGGTAGATCGATCGATACTGCCGTAATGCGAGCCAACCTCCAATCTAATCTTCATAAGAGTATAGAAGCATTGATTAAAGAAATGTAAAAGCGATAGCGGGAACGAAAAAGCGACTGAGACAAAAAGTCACAGCGATCTACGCCAGAGCAAATCAAAGCTCTGACCACGTTCGTTCGATATATTATTCCGCCGTTTGTGAAATCAACGTCGTTTAGCAGTATTATTCGGCCGAGAACATGACAAATTGGTGTCAGAGTAGGTAACGCTTGCCATGGTCGTAGCAATAATCAGCGCCGAATATCCGCCCCGCCCCGGCGGCGTCGGTGACTACACGCACAGGCTTGGGCAAGCGCTGGAACAGCGCGGATCACACGTCTTTATCTTTACTATTGCCGATTGTAGATTTCAGATTGTAGATTTCGAAGTTCCGAGCCACAATCCACAATCTACAATCTGCAATCTGCAATCCGATTGGGGCTGGCATATCTGGCGCGACGTCCGTGCGGCGCTGCAACGGACTGAGCCAGATATCCTGCATATTCAGTATCAAACCGGCGCCTACGGGATGCACCCGGCGATCAACTTTCTACCGTGGCGGCTGCGGCGTGCTCCGCAGCGGCCAGCGCTGGTCGTCACGGCGCACGATTTGCTTCGGCCATACCTGTTTCCCAGGGCCGGCCCACTACGCCAATGGGTCACACATCGGCTGCTGGCCGATGCCGATGCGGTGGTGGTGACGAATGAGGATGATTTCTCCCAGGTTGCCTGGGATTGGGGGTTAGCGATTGGCGATCAGGGGAGTATGGCGCCGACCCAATCGCCAATAGCCATTCTCCGATCGCCGGCGCTCATCCCGATCGGCAGCAACATCGCGGTCGCGCCGGGGGAGAGCTACGACCGTGCGGCGTGGCGAGCCCGGCTTCAGATCGGCGCCGATGACGTATTACTGGCTTACTTTGGATTGATCTCGCGCAGCAAGGGGCTGGACACGCTGCTTGACGCGCTGGTGCGGCTACCAGCGCGCTTCCGGCTGCTGATTGTCGGCGGGGCAGCAATGGCGCCAGAGGATCGCGCCTACGCTGATGCTATCGGCCAGCAGATTGTGCGGCTGGGCCTGGAGCAACGCGTGACCATCACCGGCCACTGCGGCGAGGCGGAGGTATCCGCGCATCTGCTGGCTGCGGACATCGCCACGCTGCCTTTTGCCGATGGCGCGTCGTTCAGGCGCGGCAGCCTGCTGGCGGCGCTGGCCCACGGCTTGCCGGTGGTGACGACGCTTCCGACCAATGACCAAGGACGAAAGACGAATGAAGACAACCGATCGCGCCTCCTTGGTCCTTCGTCTTCGGTCCTTGGTCCCCTGGTAGATGGCGAGAACGTCCTGCTCATACCGCCGGGAGAAGCGGCGGCGCTGGCCGACACGATCGAGCGGCTGACCCAGGACCAGGGGTTGCGCGAACGGCTGGCAGGCGGCGGGCGCGTGCTGGCCGCGCAGTTCGGCTGGGATACGATCGCGGCGCAGCACGAGCAGCTGTACGAGCGCTTGATCCGGCGGTAAGCCATCTTATCGCCGCAACCAGGCCGACTGGCTTCTCGTCTCATAAACAGAGCTTACTGACATGGGTTACGCGGTCGCCTCAGAGCGGGAGGTATTGGAGGGCCCGGGTACTCTCTGGGTGCCCCTCCAAGAATCTTGTCTTCTCGCCCACTGCGGCGGAGCCGCCGCAGTGGGCGAGAAAAAAGAAGACCTTGGGGAGGCGCCCAGAGGGCACCCGGCCTGCCCAAACCCCTCCACCGCGTAAGTCCTGTTACTGAGAAGAAGCGATGATTATTTACGCCGATCAAGTCTTCGCGCCGTTGGATCGCGATCTCGCGCTGGAGCGAATCGCCGGCGGCAACGAGACCGAGGTATATCGCACCGACGATCAGCGCTATGTCGTCAAGCTCAAGAGCCAGCTTGGCGGCACGCCCGACCAGGCGCTGGCGCGCGCCCGTGCCGACCGGGCTGCGGCCGAGCGATTCATCGACTGCCTTGGCGCTCAGCACACCATCCCAAGCTACTACGTCGTCTCGCGCGACAGCACCGGCCGCGCCCAGGCGCTCGTCATCCAGCCATATCTTTCCGGGGCGCAGCAGCTGTTCGATATCGACTATCGTGCGCTCAGCGATGGCGAGCGCGCCGGCGTGGCGGCCCAGCTGCGCGGTATCATCCGCCGCTCGCTTAGCTTCTACCGATCGACCGCCAGCATGCCCGATCTGTATGGCCGCTCAAGCGCCAGCGCTGCCGAGCGGGCGCGTATGAATAAGCCCTGGATGCTGCCGCGGCGGATCTGGAGCTTCCTGGTTGAGCGTAATCTGCTGCGATCGCACAATCTGCTTCTGACGCCCGCACCCGAGCGGCGCGTGGTGCTGGTAGATTACGACTTCGTGCGGCGCGGCAGGCTGTATCGGCTGATCTACTTCGCGGTGCGCTGGATATTGTTCTGGCGCGACCACGCGCTCATTCTATTCATGCGGCGCACGACCTGAGTCATCCCGAATTTTATCACTACAACGAGACTTTACTTCCGAATGGGGGTTCGGGGGCCTCTGGCCCCCGAAAAACCCTATTCGGTGGGGGTGCGAGGGGCGGCAAAGCCGCCCCTCGCACCCCCACTGAGGATGGAATCTGGAGGGCGAAGCCCTCC
>DATFXE010000767.1:0-3707 GCA_035258585.1 Roseiflexaceae bacterium
CGAAGCGCAGCAGGTGGCCGGCGGCAGCGCCGCGCTCGACCAACAGGCGCGCCAGGGGCAAGATGACCATGCGCTCGATCTCGCGCTGGAGCGGCCGTGCGCCATACAGCGGGTGAAAGCCCTGCCCCAGCAGCCGCTCGATGACAGCATCGTCGATCTCGACCAGCAAATTGCGGCGGACAATGCCCTCGCGCATCAGCAGCTTGCCAAGCTCGCGCCGGGTGATCAGCCGCATCGCGTCGAGGGTCAGCGGACGGAAGGCTACGATCCGGTCGATCCGATTGAAGAACTCGGGCCGGAAGAACTGCTCGGCCTCTTTGGTAAAATGCGCGCGCAGCCGCTCGGCATTGCTTGGCGCATCTTGCGCCGCGCCGCGGCCCGCCCCAAAGCCGATATCCTGCATCTCGCGCCGGCTGGCGCCCAGGTTCGAGGTCATGATAATGATCGCATTGCGAAAGTCTGCCGTGCGCCCGCTGGCGTCGGTCAGGCGGCCCTCGCCCAGCACGCCCAGCAGCGCGTCGAACACCTCGCGGTGGGCCTTCTCCAGCTCGTCGAACAATACCACGCAGAATGGCTGCTCGCGCACCCGGCGCGTCAGCTCGCCCTCGCTGTCGGTCTTCCAGGCCGTGCCGATCAGCCGCGGCAGCGCGTCGGCCGAGGCGTACTCGCTCATGTCGAAGCGGATCATGCGCTCGCGGCCACCGAACAGGAACTCGGCCAGCACCTTCGCCGACTCGGTCTTGCCCACTCCGGTCGGCCCGACGAAGAAGAAGCTGCCGAGCGGCTTGTGCGGGTCGTTCAGGCTGGCCTTGATCACCGTGATCAGATCGACCAGCGCGTCGACCGCGTCGGGCTGGCCCAGCAGCCGCTCCTCGAAGTAGCCGCGCACCTCCGGCACCTGCATCGCCAGCTCATCCGACAGGATGAACGCCGGCAGGCCGGTCGAGCGGGTAAAGCTGGCGATCGCATCGTTGCGGCTGAGCGTGCGCAGCGCGGGGCTGCGCTCCTGGCCCGGCAGCGTGTCGCGCACCAGCTGCTCCAGGAAGCGCACGGCCTTGCCAGGAAATGCCCGATAGGGCATGAAGCGGCGGGTCAGGTTCAGCGCCGCGGTCGTGGCAGCCGGGTCGATGCTGACGTTGTGGGCCGCTTCCAGCCGCCGCGCCGTCGCGTGGACGATCGCCAGCGTGTCGGCTTCGTCGGTCTCCTGCACGTCGAGCCGGCGGAAGGCGTTCATGAAGCTCGGCTCGATCCGCATGCCGGCGTCGAAGCCCTCCGGCGCGCACTCGCAGATGATTGTCAGCTCGCCGCTCTCCATGTATGGGCGCAGAAAACGGCCCATGTTGTTGTCGCTGCCGCTCCAGCGGCCAGCGTCCAAAATCTCATTCGGGTCGGCCATATACAGGATCTGGCGGCCCTTGCGCACCTGCTGGATGAGCTTCTGGGTGCGGCCCTGCCACTCGCCGGTGTACTTCATGCCGGCGATCAGATTATTGGCCGTCACGAACCAGACCTCGCGGCCGCGCAGCGTGGCCGGCACGTTGCCCACGCGAATGCGCTCGACAACCTCGTGCAGCAGCGCGGTCTTGCCGACATCGCTGCGCCCCACCAGGATCGCGCTATTCTGCCGTTCGGCCGCCAGCATCGTGAGCAGCTGCTCGACCAGCGCATCGCGGCGATCGGCGCGGCCCAGCCGCCCGCGCCCGGCCTGATCGGAGAGGTTCAGCCCGCACAGGCCTAAGACGTTCTCCTGGCTGTGCAGGTTGCTCAGCTCCTCGGCCGCCTGCACCGGCTCGGGAACGTCGATCGCGATCGTCGCCAGGCTCTCCGGGCCATCCAGGTCGGCCTCCACGATGGCGGCCGAGTTCCACTTGCGCATGTGGTGCGCCAGCGCCGCGCGGGCCTGCTGCTCCAGCTCGGCCGGATCGTTCACCACCAGGTGAAAGTCCTCCACCCGCGGCGCGGTGACGATCAGGTAGCTGGCGTCGCGCGAGGCTTGTGTGTCGGTGATCAAGAGGTTGACCGTGATCGAGATGGGCTGCCGCGGGCCCTTGCCCTTCGGCTCAACCTCGATCGCGAGCGGGCGCAGCTCCTGCTGATCTTCGAAGACAAGCTTGGCCCGCGCGCGCCGGTCGAGGTTGCGCAGATACTCTACTAACTGTTCCTGTGCCTCCTTGAGGGCGGCGGCGCGCGTCTCGGCGTAGGCCGACACGCTGGGGACAGCCAGCACACGCGCGGTGAAGGCGCCGTGGCGATGCTGCTGGACGAAAAGGCGAAATTGCATCTGCATATACAAGCAGTATAGCCAGGAGCGAGCGGGGCGTCAATGATATTAGGACTTACGCGGTTGGGAGGTTTGGAGGGCTTTGCCCTCCAAAGAACTCCTTTTTCGGCCCACCTCTGGCGGCAAAGCCGCCAGAGGTGGGCCGAAAAGAAGTCTCTCGGGGGCCTGCTACCCAGCACCCCCGCTAAAACGCCAACTGCGTAAGTCCTAAATATACCAAAACAATCGGTTGCTGCGTTTACTTGAATGCATCATTACTATAGCTCATCGTCACCTGCCTGAAAATACGCTTTACTATTGCTCGCCGCAGAAAGATCGAAGCTTCGTAATGCGTAGTGCGTATTGCGTAAGGTGCGATGACGCACTAGGGACGACCTAAAACCTTCCTTGGAACTGCTCTCGACACACTCTCCTCATCGCTGCCCGTCAATTTCCGTTCCGGCGCCTTGCTCGTATTTTTCAAGGAGCAGCCCGACTATGGAAGAACCAGCCTATCGCTATGACGTCTATGTCTCGAGTTGCCCCGAGGACGCCGACTGGGCCGAGGAGTGGCTGCGCCCGCGCCTGGAGGCCGCCGGCATGCGCGTCGGCAGCGAGTCGGATTTCGACCTGGGCGTGGCGCGCGTGGTCAACGTCGAGCGCGCCGTGATCGGCAGCCGCAGCACGCTGCTGATCCTCTCGCCCGCCTGGGTCAAGAGCGGCTGGACCGAGTTCGAGTCGGTGCTGACCCAGAGCCGCGGCATCGACCAGCAGGCGCCTCGCACGCTGCCGCTGCTGCTCCAGCCCTGCCAGCCGCCGCTGCGGATCGCCGCGCTCAGCTACGCCGACTTCACCCAAGCCCAGCGCCGCGAGGCCAAGCTCCAGCCGGTGATCGCCGCCGCCCGCGGCGAGCGCGACCTCAAGGTCATCGGCGCCACGCTCAGCCAGTTTCTCGACAACCGCGGCCGTATGCTGCAGAAAGTCCAGTCCTTCTGGGTCGAAGGCGTGCTGGAGAGCGCGTTGCACGGCCAGGCCGCGCTCGACCTCAACCTTGTCGACATACCCAACGCCGTTCCCACAGCCTGGACCTCGGTGGACGATCTGCTGACCAACACGCCGCAGCCGCTGCCTCCTGGCACGCCGATCGACGAGCTGTTCGACCGGCACGATGGCGCGCTGCTGATCTTTGGCGGGCCGGGCGGCGGCAAGACCACGCTGCTGCTCCAGCTTGCGCGCGACCTGCTGGGCCGCGCCGAATGGAACCCCGGCTACCCGATGCCGATCGTATTCAACCTATCGTCGTGGGGCAAGCAGCGCCTGCCGCTGGCCGACTGGCTGGTAAGAGCTGAACGCCAAGTACGACGTGCCGCAAAAGCTGGGGCGCGCCTGGGTGGCCGAAGACCAGATCATCGCTCTGCTGGACGGCCTGGACGAAGTCGAGGAAGCG
>DATFXE010000768.1:0-3541 GCA_035258585.1 Roseiflexaceae bacterium
GCGACCTGGGGCAGAAGCGCGACAGCGCGCTCTGCCTGGAGGGGCTGGCTTGGGTCGCCGAGGCGCAGGGATACGCCAGGCGTTCGGCCGTGCTCTACGGAGCGGTCGCGGCGTTGCGCGAGGCCACCGGCGCGCAGGAGCCACCGCTCGACCGCGCCAACTATGCGCACAGTGTGGATCGGGTGCGCGAACGACTCGGCGAAGCTGCTTTCGCGGAGGCCTGGAGCGAAGGGCATGCGATGCCGCTAGAGCAGGCGATCGCCGAGGCGTTGCAGGACAGCGCCTGACAGTCTGCGTGGACGTACGATCACTTCCACAAGACGGCCATCAGTGCTTGACAAGAATTCAACTTGCGCATATTATATATTTTATCAAATATAAAATCCGCCTGAGAGCTCATGACACTGCCTGCCTACCGCACAAAGCGCGAAGTTGCGACCGACCTGCTGCGCGAAGCGATCATTCGTGGCGAGCTGGCGCCCGGCACTCGGCTGGTGCTGGAGGAATTGAGCCAGCGCTACAATATCAGCATGACCCCGATCCGCGAAGCGTTCTCGCTGCTTGAGAGCGAGGGCTTGATCGCGCAGTCGCCGCACAAGGGCGCCGTGGTGACTGGCCTGGATCGCGAAGAGCTGCTCGAGCTGTACGCGATCCGCGGCGCGGTCGAGGAGCTGGCGACGCTGCACGGCGTCCCGCGGCTGACCGAAGACGATCTGGCCGAGATGGGCCGTCTGTTGGAATCACTCGAACGCTTCGACGGGCCGCGCGATGGCTTTCTCGACATCGACAAGCAGTTCCATCGCGTGGTCTATCGCGCCGCTGGGAGCCAGCGCTGGCTGGAGACGATCGAAACGCTCTGGCGGCGCAGCCGCCGCTATATGCTCGCCAGCACCTCAGTGGGCGGCGCGGTGGCCTCGCTGCACGCCGATCATTGCGAGATCCTCCAGGCCTGTGGTGAGTACGACGCCGCGCGCGCCGCGGCCGCCATCCGCGCCCACCTGAAACGCTCAGAGGAGCGACTGCTGTGCGAATGGGTCTGAATCAGACGCGAGACAAGAGACTAGAGACGATTTTCTCTTTTCTCCTGTCTCTGGTCTCCAGTCTCCTGTCTCCTATGGTAGTGGTGGTGAAGAAGGCTGAGCGATGAGCGATTCGAGCGTGGACGTTTTGATCGTTGGCGCGGGAGTGATGGGCTGCGCGGCGGCGTACCAGTTGGCCAGGGATGGCGCGCGCGTGCTGCTGCTCGATCAGTTCGAGGTCGGGCACGACCGGGGTAGCTCGCATGGCCCGTCACGGATCATTCGCCTGGCCTATGATAGCCTCGACTATGTGGCGCTGGCGCGAGCATCCTTTGCATTGTGGCGCGAGCTGGAGGCCGAGTCGGGCGAGCATTTGCTCAGCGAAGCCGGCGGGCTGGATGTCGGCTCGCCCGGTGCGCTGGCGCTGGACGAGATTCGGGCTACCTACGTGGCAGCCGGCGTTCCGTTCGAGCAGCTCGATCGCGACGCGATCGTTGGGCGCTTCCCGCAGTTCAATTTGCCGGAAGACACGGTTGGGCTGTACCAGGCCGACTATAGCCTGCTGGCCGCCGGCCGCTGCGTGGCGACTCTGGCCGCACAGGCGCGGCAGCACGGCGCGATCATTCACGAGCGCGAGCAGGTTCGGCAGCTGCGAGCCGGCGCAAGCAGCGTGCAGGTGCGTACCGACCAGGGCGTCTATATGGCCGATCGCTTGATCCTGAGCGCTGGCTCATGGATGCGCCCATTGCTGCGCCAGCTCGATCTCGCCCTGCCGCTGACTGTGCTGAAGGAGCAGCTGGCGTTCTTCCGCGCGCGCGACCCGCGTGAGTTCATGCCCGGCCGGCTTCCGCTGGTCATCCACCGCTTTCCGAAAACGACCTCGCTTGGCTCGGTCTTTCCGATCTTCGATCATGCCGGCGTCAAGGTCATGATCGACCGAGTCGGCCCGCAGGTCGCGCCGGATGATCCGGATCGCTCGATCGACGCGCCGCTGCTCCATCGCCTGCACGCCTACGCGACCGATCTGCTGCCGGGGCTGACTGGCGAGATCATCGAGGCGGTCAGCTGCCGCTATACGATGACGCCGGACGAGCATTTCATTATCGATCGGCACCCGGCGCACCCGCACATCGTGATCGCGTCGCCGTGCTCGGGGCATGGCTTCAAGTTCGGCGCGGTGATCGGGCGCATTCTGGCCGATCTGGCGCTGCATGGCGCAACATCGTATGATATCGGGCGATTCCGGCTCGACCGGCCGGCGCTAAAGCAATTGTAAATTGTAAAAGGACTTACGCAGTTGGGAGGTTTGGAGGGCTTTGCCCTCCAAAGAACTCCTCTTTCCGCCCACCCGTGGCGGCTTTGTCGCAAGGGGTGGGCGGAAAAGAAGGTTCTCGGGGCCAGCGGCCCCATCTACCCTCTGGGTGACCCCCGCTAAAACGCCAACTGCGTAAGTCCTATGGAAATTGCACATCGAGATCTCAATGTGCAATTTACAATTTGCAATTAGTATGAGGAGGCATCATAGAAGAATGAGTGGCCGTTTGAATGAAAAAGTCACCATCGTCACCGGTGCGGCCAACGGCATCGGTAAGGCGATCGCCGAGCGCTTTGGGGCCGAGGGCGCGCATGTGGTGGTCAACGACGTTGCCCCCGATGGGGCCGAGTCGGTCGCGCGGGCGATCGCGGCGGCGGGCGGGTCGGCGCTGCCGTTCGCGGTAGATGTGTCGGATTCGGCCCAGGTCGACGCGCTGTTTGAGGCGACGCTGGCGCGCTTCGGCACGGTCGACATACTGGTCAACAACGCCGGCCTGACCAACACCGAGCGCCATTTTCTGGAAGCCGACGCAGCCTGGTGGAACCGGATCATCGCGGTCAACCTGAGCAGCGCCTTTCTGTGCGGCCGGCGGGCGGCCGAGATCATGGCGCGCAAGGGCTCCGGCGCGATCATCAACATGTCCAGCGGCGGCGCCACGCGGGCGCACCGCGGCAACGCGGCCTACGACGCAGCCAAGGGCGGCATCGAGGCGCTGACCCGCGCTATGGCGCTCGACCTGGGGCCGTACGGCGTGCGCGTCAACGGGCTGGTGCCCGGCTCGATCGACAGCAAG
The DNA here is from genome assembly GCA_035258585.1 of Roseiflexaceae bacterium. Lineage (GTDB taxonomy): Bacteria > Chloroflexota > Chloroflexia > Chloroflexales > Roseiflexaceae > DATFXE01. The sequence goes on from DATFXE010000768.1 coordinate 3,128, forward strand.
GGTATGGCCGCCGAGATCAAGCGCGCGCGCGGCGAGGCCATCCCGCTCGGACGCGTCGGCGAGATCGAGGAGATGGCCGGCCCGGCGCTGTTCCTGGCATCCGACGACGCGCGCTATATCACCGGGCATCTCCTGGTGGTTGACGGCGGGCTGCTGGCGCAGCAGCGCTCCGCGCAGGTCGATATCTTTCCGCTCAGCCGCTTCCCGAAGCTGGAGCCTGGGAGCTAGAATATCGGTAGAGAATCCACGAAGGACACGAAGGAGTCTGTAAATGAAGTTTTCTTGTAGTAAGCACTCACCGAACGATCTGTCATCCTGAGCCGCAGCGAAGGATCTCTCTCAACCTTGAACGAGAGATTCTTCGCTTCGCTCAGAATGACAGACGAGCTGGCAAAATGGCAAACTACTTTGTTT